>JAKFUJ010000098.1 GCA_021732805.1 Betaproteobacteria bacterium
AGGCCAGCTTGTGCCGCAACGCCGAGTTTGCGGTAAACGAAGCCTGCACGTTGACGACGGAATAACCGTCTGGCGGAGATTTCGCCACGTTGTCAGCGCCGATCATGCCGCCGGTGCCGCTGCGATTGTCGATGACCACCTGCTGCCCCAGACCTGCACTCATGGCCTGTGCAGTGAGGCGGGTCAGGATGTCGTTGCTGCCGCCGGGCGGATACGGGACGACGAAGCGGATCGGCTTGGCCGGCCAGGTTTGCGCGTGAACACCGGTAATCGCTGTCGCGCTGATCAGCAGCGCGCTGAGCGCGCTTTGCATCAATTTCATGTTGGTCTCTCCTCGTATGGTCGTACTGCTTGCGGGTTCGTAGTGCCCGCTTTCCGGCTTTAGCGAATTTCCATGCCGTTGGCGATCTGGCGTTCAATCAGCCGGGATTCGTTGCGCAGCATGGTTGAGAGTTCCTGGATGCGACGGTCGGCCATGCGGCTGGAAATGGCCGAAATCGACAGCGCGGCGAAGGGTACGCCGCTTTGGTTGCGCAACACCTGACCGATGGAGCGTACGCCCGCCAGCGTCGGTGTTTCGCGCACCGCGTAGCCAAGTTTTTGCGCCTTGCGCGCCTGCGACAGCAGCGTGGTGCCGTTAAGCCCGTGTTCCTGCAGGCGCGGCTCGTTGCTGGTGATGATGCTGCGGAAATCCTCCTCGGGCAGCGCTGCGAGTATCGCCAGGCTGCCGGTGCCCACGCCCAGCGGGCGACGGATACCGACATCCAGCGTGAAGGTCTTGATCGGGAACGTGCCTTCGTGACGGTCAATGCAGACGGCGTCGAGTCCGCTGCGCTGGGTCAGGAATACCGTGTCGCCGGTGGCTTCGGCGATGCGCGTCATCGCCGGGTGGCAGATTTCACGCAGATTGAAGCGGGGTGCTGCGGTCAGCCCCAGTTCAAAGGCCATCGGGCCGAGAAAATAACGGTGGGTTTCCGAATCCTGCTGCACCATGCCCTCATGCGCGAGGCATTTCAGCATGCGATGCACGGTCGGGCGCTGCAGGTTGGTGCGCGTGGCCAGATCCAGCAGTCTGGAACCGGAACGGTTGTGGGCGGCGATCTCGCGCAGCAAAAGCAAAGCGCGTTCAATACTTTGGGTGCCGGTCAGACGGCCCTGATTGTCGTCGGCAGAAATTTTCGCGTTGGCCATGGGATTTATCCGAATTAGTCCGAATCGTGAGACTTGGGAAGGTGGATTATGCCACCGTGCCCGTCCTAGCGGAATAGCCTGTCCTGTGCTATCTTTTCGGGGAGTATTTTTTGCATATAATCCGGATTTGTCCAGATACCGGACAGCCGCCCCGGTGCGGGTGTCCCGCCGCCGCCAATTTCCCGTGACTACTGCGACATTTGCGTCTCTTTTGTTTTACAGCCCGGCAGCCCAGAAGCTGCCGTTGTCATACCAGGAGCTTGAATCATGAATGCCTCAATCCCCACTGCCACTGTCCGCCAATCAGCCGGCGCGCAATTTCGCGCCGCGGTCGCTGCCGAAAAGCCGCTGCAAATCGTCGGCGCCATCAATGCCTACAGTGCCCGGATGGCCGAGCGCTGCGGGTTCAAGGCCATTTACCTGTCCGGCGGTGGTGTTGCCGCCGGGTCACTGGGGGTGCCCGACCTGGCAATCAGCACGCTGGACGATGTGCTGACCGATATCCGGCGCATTACCGACACCTGCAGCCTGCCGCTGCTGGTCGATGTCGATACCGGCTTTGGCGGCGCTTTCAACATTGCGCGCACCGTGAAGTCGCTGATCAAGTTCGGCGCGGCGGCGATGCACATCGAAGACCAGGTCATGCAAAAACGCTGCGGCCATCGTCCGAACAAGGAAATCGTCAGCAAGGACGAGATGGTTGACCGCATCAAGGCTGCGGCTGATGCCAAGACGGACAGCAATTTCGTGATCATGGCGCGTACCGATTCGCTGGCAGTCGAAGGGCTGGAGGCTGCGATCGAACGCGCGGTGGCCTGCGTCGAAGCCGGCGCCGACATGATTTTTCCGGAAGCGATCACCGAGCTGTCGATGTATAAAAAATTCGCCGATGCGGTGAAGGTGCCGATCCTCGCCAATATCACCGAGTTCGGCAAGACGCCGCTGTTTTCAACCGAGGAACTCGCCGGCGCCAATGTCGCGATGGCGCTGTATCCGCTGTCGGCGTGGCGCGCGGCCAATGCCGCGGCGCTGCAGGTGTACCAGAGCATCCGCAAGGAAGGCCACCAGAAAAACGTGGTGGAACTGATGCAGTCGCGCGACGACCTCTACGATTATCTGGATTACCACGATTACGAGCAGAAACTCGATGCGCTGTTCAAGCGCGACAAGTAATCAGGCGCAATTAAAAAGAAACCGTTCGGGGCGAACGGGGATGATTAATTCAGTGGGGAAATAAATCGATGACCGGCATATTGTTGTCCAAAGGATTTGTTGCGCAATTCGGCGCTGAATTGCAGGCTGCAGCCAAAGCGGCAGGCGTGACGCCGAACATCATCCATCTGCCGGATGACGCATCACAGCGGTTGCCGGCAACCGGGATCGCAAAAATCGAAGCGGCATACCTGACGCGCGACATCCGCTTTTCCGATCACTATGTCACTTTCGGTGACACGGTAAAGGCTGCGTCCAACCTGAAATGGGTGCATTTCACCAGCACCGGCATAGACCAGCATCCCTTCCTGCCGGCGCTGCATGAGCGCAAGGTGCGACTGACCACTTCCGCCGGCACCAATGGCGAGCCGGTCGGGCAGACCGCCTTCTGCGGACTGCTGATGCTGGCGCGCGGTTTTCCGCGCTGGATCACCGCGCAGCGCGATCGGCGCTGGGATCCGGCGCGCGGCAAGGACACGCCGCGCGACCTGCAGGGCCAGACGGTAGTGATCGTCGGCCTCGGCACCATCGGTGCGACCGTGGCGCGGTTGTGCCAGACGCTGGGGATGAAAGTCATTGGTTTACGCCGCAGCCCGAAACGCGACGGCGATCCGGTCGATGAAATGCATACGCTGGACAAGCTGCCGTCATTGCTGCCGAAGTGCGACTGGTGGGTACTGGCCTGTCCGTATACGAAGGAGACGCACCAGCTGATCAATGCCAAAACACTGGCGCTGATGCCGAAACATGCCTACCTGATCAACGTCGCGCGCGGCGCGGTCGCCGATGAAAAGGCGCTGATCGCGGCGCTGCAATCGAAACAGATTGCCGGCGCCTATCTCGACGTGTTCGAAAAGGAACCGCTGCCCGCGGATTCACCGCTGTGGGACATCCCGAACGTGATCGTGTCGCCGCACAATGCCTCGGCCTCCGACGGCAATGACAAACGCGCAGCAAAAGTGTTTGTCGATAACCTGCAGCTATATGCCGGCGGCAAAAAAATGCACAACGAGCAGGGCTGAACAGAAACCGGGGCGGCATGAAAAAGTGGCAATGCATCCTCTGCGGCTTCATTTAAGACGAAGCCGCCGGCCTGCCCGATGAAGGCATCGCCCCCGGCACTCGTTGGGAGGATGTGCCGGCGGACTGGACCTGCCCGCATTGTTCGGCGACCAAGTCAGATTTCGACATGATTGCCATTTCCTAAGGCTTTTTGACCCGGTTCACCGCTGGCGAGGGTTGCTGTAAGCGGTTAAAATGCAAGGCCTTTTTCGGAATCCCTTTCCGGATACGCCACCGCGCCCATGCCGCTTTTTGCCTTCGGATTGAATCACCAGACCGCGCCACTTGATGTGCGCGAACGGGTGGTCTTTGGCGCCGAACAACTGACCCAGGCATTGCGTGACCTGGTCGACCGTCGGCCGGTCGGTGAAGCCGCGATCATTTCGACCTGCAACCGCACCGAGGTCTACTGCACCACTTCCGAACCGCATCTGGTGGTGGACTGGCTGACGGGTTATCACCAGCTGAAGCCGGCGCAGATTCAGCCTTATCTGTACGAACTGCCGCAGGATCGTGCCGTGAAGCACGCCTTCCGTGTCGCCAGCGGTCTGGATTCGATGGTGCTCGGCGAACCGCAGATTCTCGGCCAGTTCAAGGATGCAGTGCGTTCCGCCGAAGCCGCGGGCACGCTGGGCTGGCTGCTTAACAAACTGTTCCAGCGCACTTTCTCGGTGGCGAAAACCGTGCGTAGCGAAACCGACATTGGCGCCAGTACGGTATCGATGGCGGCCGCTGCGGTGCGCCTCGCCGAACGTATCTATCCGAGCATTACCGAACAAAGCGTGCTGTTTGTCGGTGCAGGGGAGATGATCGACCTCGTGGCAACGCACTTTGCCGCGCATCATCCGCGACGCATGACGTTTGCCAACCGCACGCCGGCACGGGCGCAACAACTGGCCGATCGTTTTTTCGGCCACGTGATTCCGCTGAACGACCTCGCTGCGCAGCTTGCGCTGTACGACATCGTGATCTGCTGCACGGCGAGTCCGTTGCCGGTCATCGGCAAGGGCATTACCGAAAGTGCTCTGAAAGCGCGCAAACACCGGCCGATGCTGATGTTCGATCTGGCAGTGCCGCGTGACATCGAAGCCGAAGTCAGCGAACTCGACGATGCGTTTCTGTACACCGTGGATGATCTCGGCCAGATCGCGCGCGAGGGCATGGACCAGCGCATGAATGCCGTGGCGCAGGCCGAAGTCATCATCGAAAACCAGGTGTCGGATTTCATGCACTGGCTGGATAACCGCGAACTGGTGCCGACCATCCGCGCGCTGCGGGACACTGCAGAACGCGCACGCCGGCATGAGCTGGAACGGGCGCAACGCCGTCTGGCGCACGGCGCCGACCCGCAACAGGTGCTGGATGAACTGTCGCAGGCGCTGACCAACAAGTTCATGCACCCGCCGTCACATGCGCTGAACCATGCGGCGCAGGATGAACGCGCTGAACTCGCGGCGCTGATCGCGCGGCTCTACCAGATTCAGCGGCCCGAGTAGCTGCGGCGTTGGTCATCCAACTTTTTGTCAGGCAATCCACTCCCGTTCGCCCTGAGTCCTTCGACAGGCTCAGGACAGGCTCTGTCGAAGGGCGTGTTTATACGACAGAGCTTCGGCAGGCTCGGCCTGAACGGTGCTTTAAAAATTAATTTCCGCTGCGCAAGTCGTGGCCAGAACCTGCATTCATGAAACCCAGCATCGCCGCAAAACTGAACCAGCTGTCGAACCGGCTGGGAGAAATCGACCGCCTGCTCGGCGCCGAGAACGTCACTGCGGATATGGATCGCTATCGCAAGCTGACGCGCGAACATGCTGAGCTCGGGCCGGTGGTCGAACTTTATCGCCGCTATCAGGACAGCGAAGGCGATCTGAAGACCGCCCAGGAAATGGTGAACGATCCGGCGATGCGCGAATTCGCCGAAACCGAAGTCGCGGAAACCCGCGCGCGGCTGGAAGGATTTGAAGCGGAGCTGCAGAAGCTGCTGCTGCCGCGCGATCCCAATGACGAACGCAATATTTTCATTGAAGTGCGGGCCGGCACCGGCGGCGACGAATCCGCGCTGTTCGCGGCGGAACTGTTCCGCATGTATGCGCGTTACGCCGAACGCAAACGCTGGCAGGTTGAAATCATCTCCGAAAGTGCATCGGATCTCGGCGGTTACCGTGAGGTCATCGCCCGCATCATCGGCCAGGGCGCGTATTCAAAACTGAAGTTCGAATCCGGCGGCCATCGCGTGCAGCGTGTGCCAGTGACCGAAACCCAGGGCCGTGTGCACACCTCGGCCTGTACGGTGGCAGTGATGCCCGAGGCCGATGCGGCCACTGAAATAGTGCTGAATCCGGCGGAGATGCGCATCGACACTTTCCGCGCGTCGGGCGCCGGCGGACAACACGTCAATAAAACCGATTCGGCGATCCGCATCACCCATCTGCCCACCGGCCTCGTTGTCGAATGCCAGGACGACCGTTCGCAGCACAAGAACAAGGCGCGCGCACTGGCGGTGCTGGCGGCGCGATTAAAAGACAAACAGACGCGCGAGCAGCAGTCGAAGGAAGCGGCGACACGCAAATCGCTGATCGGCAGCGGCGACCGTTCCGAACGCATCCGCACTTACAATTTTCCGCAGGGCCGCGTCACCGACCATCGCATCAACCTGACGCTGTACAAGATTGCGCAGATCGTTGATGGTGACATTGACGATCTCGTCGACGCGCTGGCGGCCGAACACCAGGCCGAATTGCTGGCGCAATTGGCTGAAGAGCAGGGCGTTCAATAAGTAATTGATTTAATTGATATTTTTATAATACCCCAATGCCCGGTGCGCCGACTATCAGCGCGGCACTCGCCGCCGCCCAGCAAGCCACAGACCGCATCGAAGCGCGCGTGCTGCTGCGCGAGCTGCTGCAGCAATCTGATGCCTGGTTGCTGGCACATGATGATGAGTTGCTGACTGCAGCGCAGGCGCAACAGTACGTTGCGCTGGTCGTGCGCCGCGTGGCCGGTGAACCCATTGCCTATATCACCGGCCGCCGCGAATTCCATGGCCGCGAGTTCGTCGTAAACCCATCCGTGCTGATCCCGCGGCCCGAAACCGAATTGCTGGTGGAACTGGCGTTGCAGCGCTTGCCTGCCGGTGTGCCCGCTCGGGTAATCGATCTCGGCGCCGGCAGCGGCTGCATCGGCATCACCATTGCCGCCGAACGGCCGCAGGCGCAGGTCACATTGGTCGATGCCTCAGACGCTGCGCTGGAAATCGCCCGCGCCAATGCCGCGCAATGGGCTTCCGCAA
>JAKFUJ010000343.1 GCA_021732805.1 Betaproteobacteria bacterium
ACACGCTGTTGCCGCCAACATCGGAAATCGGCGCCGACAAGGTGATGTTTGCACCGCCGGTAAAGCCGCCGGCAGTGGTATTGAGCGCTGCGTTGATGTTCAGCGCGCCTTCGCTCGGATTGGTCAGCGAACCTGCGTCACCCGCACTCAGGGTGATCGCACCGCCGCGCGTGGTAATGCTGCCGAACACGTTGAGAAAACCACCCGCCTGCAGTGTGATGCCGACGTTGTTGTTGGCCAGCGAGACCGGGTCATTGACGTTGATGTCCTCGTTCGCCTGCAGGATGATGTTGGCCAGTGACGCATTGAGCAGCAACGGGGAGATCGAAATCGTCCCTGAAAAATCGCCGAACAGTATGGGTCCGAGATAAGGAGCAAGCCCCAGCAGATCAATGTCGATAAAGTCGGGATCCAGCAGCAGCGTGCCCGTCGCTCCATGCGCCGCACCGAGATTCGCCGCCCCCTGGAAATCCAGCACGCGTTTTCCCGATACCTCGGCAAATCCGCCATCGCCGCCATTGGCGCCGCCGCGAGCGGAAATATTGCCGTAGTAGCGCGTAATATCGTCCGCCCACACAATGACCTTGCCGCCGTCACCTTCCGTGATCGCATCGGCCTTGATGCTCACATCCTGACCGACGTAAGTGCGGAAGGCATTCTGCACTTCCGGATTCTTGCCCTGAAAATCGCCGCCGACCAGCACCGTGCCGCCGCCGGTCTGTCCCGAGGCATTGATGGCGGCCGCGCCCAGCAACCCAAGCTGATTGCCCAGCACCTGCACGCTGCCGCCGTTGCCGGCACTGCCTTTCGCTTCAATCGTACCGGAGACCAACGTGGTGTCAACCGACTGGATTGCGACTGATCCGCCGCTGCTGCCGTTGGCCGTGGTCATACTGCCGGCATCCAGCGTGGTGTTGCGGGTGGCCTTGAGCACGATGCGGCCACCTTCAACCACCGCGCTGCTGGCATTGAGCGTGCCGCTGTTGCTGATCAGCCCGGCATAGATGCCGATGCGTCCCGCCTCGCTGGTGATGGTGCCGAGGTTTTTGGCTGCGTTGTCGGGAGCGATGATTTCCACGCGCAGGTTCGGCGTGCCCGGGTTGACCAATTCGACACGGTTGCCCGCGGCGAGGATCACTTCGCCCTGCGGGCTGGTAATGAGGCCGTCGTTGGTGACGGCCTTGCCGATCAGGTAGACGCTGCCGCCGGTGATGTTGCCCTGATTCACCACGCTGCCGGCGCCGGCGCCGTCGGTGAACTTCAGGCGGTTGTTGAGGAAGTCGTCGTTGCTCAGATTCAGCGTCGAGGCCACAAGACCTGCGACGTTGATCTGCGCACCCGCGCCGAACACGATGCCGTTGGGGTTGATCAGGAACACGCGGCCGTTGGACTGCAGGGCGCCAAGAATTACCGACGGGTCTTGCCCGATTATGCGGTTCAGTACCGCGGAGCTGCCCGACTGCTGGATGAAGCGCGTCAGTTCATTGACGCCAATCGAAAACGAGCCCCAGTTGATGATGGCGTTGGGGCTGTTGGTGATGTTGAGGATGTTGCCGGCGGTGGCGAAGGTGGCGGTGCCGTTGACCACCGTGGGATTCGTCGGATTCGCCAGCGCCGTGCCGTGGAAACACGCTGCAACTGCCGTTGCGACCGCGGTCTGTCGTGCAGTCAACATCCAGCGACTTTGTTGAATTCTTTGCTTTTTCGGCATATGACACCCCTGTCTTGGCCGGTTGTGGCTAAAGCCTTCATGTGCAGATACCGCTGATTAACGTGATAAATCAGCGAACAATCATTATTCCACGCCCCGTGTAAAACCGGCGTGAACTATCTCTCGTTATGCCGCAATAAAACGCACTCGTATGACAAGGAGATTTACAACGCTTCAACATGAAATAAAATATTGTTTAAAATCAATTGCTTATAGATTTTCGCCGATGAGCCCTCAAGGCATCCGCCATGGCCCCAGATAAGCCAGCCGGTCGCTGGTCTGCACGATCAGGTGTTTGACCACCTTGTCGCGGACGATATGCAGGGTAACGTCCTCGCCGGCGCCGACAGACCACAGGCTTTCGTAGAACTCGCTCTGACCGCCGATCGAGTCACCGCCGATGCCCAGAATGATGTCGCCGCGTTTCAAGCCGGCATGGTCGGCGGGTGAATCGGGCAACACACGCGACACCACGACATGGCCATCGACCTGTTCCGAATTGAGACCGAGCCAGGGCCGCGCCGTACCACTGCGACGGCCGTCGCGCACCAGATCATTGAGCACATCCTTCAGCAGATTGATCGGCACGAACATGTTGCCGGGAAAAGCAACACCGGCATTCAGCGCATCACTGACCCACAGCGATGCGATGCCGACCAGACGACCGTGGCCGTCAAACAATGCGGCACCGCTGTGCTCGTAGCGCGGCGGCGCGGTAAACAGCGCGTCATCAATCATGTATTCCCACCAGCCGATGAAACGCCGCCGCGACACCAGCGCGGCGCCGGTCACGCCGCCGGCCCCGGAATGTCCGGCAACCACGAGACTTTGCAGTTCACCAAGGCGGGTTGAATCGCCCAATTCCACCGGCGCGCAGGGGGGCGGTGGTGATGCCCGCAACAGGCCGAAGCCGGTGGCATGGTCAAAACCGACCACGCTTGCCGGATAAATTTTGTTGTCGCCGGTCATCACCAGCACCGAAGCCGCTTCCAGCACCAGATAACCGATGGTCAGGATCAGCCCGTTGCTGTCGATGACGATGCCGGTGCCTTCGCGTTCCGCGCCCAGCGTGTCGGCAGTACGTGCGCCATCCACCGCGCGTATCGACAACTTCACCACCGCATCCAGCGGCGGCGTCAGCGTGCGCGGAATGCCGTTGGTGGCGCGCCACGCTGCGACGGATGCGGCAAACAGCGAGGCCGTCATCTATTGTCCGTGGCCGGTGAGCTTGCGCTATCTGATGTTGCTGTGGCGCCATCTGGTGTTGCCACGGTTATATAGCGGACATCGACGATATCGATGTCTTCAGCGCCGCCCGGTTTCATCAGTTTGACGGTATCCCCGTTGCGCCGCTTCAGCAGCGCCTTCGCAATCGGCGAAATCCAGCTGACATGACCGCGTGCCGGATCAACCTCATCAACACCGACGATGCTCACCGTATGCCCGGCGCCGGCAGCATCGATGTAATCCACCGTGGCGCCGAAAAAAATCTGGTCGGTTTCGCTGCGCGCTGCGGGATCGACGACTTCCGGTTTGTCGAGCCGCTTGTTCAGGTAATGGATGCGGCGGTCGATTTCGCGCAGGCGTTTTTTGCCGTAGAGATAATCGCCGTTCTCGGAACGGTCGCCGTTCGACGCCGCCCACGACACCACTTTCACCAGCTCCGGGCGCTCGACATCCAGCAGTTGCAGCAACTCGCTCTTGAGCCGCGCGTAACCCTCGGGGGTCATATAGTTTCGGGGCGGCGCAACCTCGGCAGCCGGCTGGTTTTTACGGGAATCAGAATGGGCCATGGGGCTTTGAGTGTAGCGAAAACCAGCGGGGCCGGCGGTTGCGGGTTTTGCCGGGATTTTTCCGGGATTTTTCCGGGATTTTACCGAGATTGTCAGCGGCATTTCATAATGTAAAATCCGATTTATCGAAACTCAAATTGACACCAACTGCCACCGTGGCTGAAAAATCCGCCAAACCTTCCATCCAGGTCATCGAACGCATGATGCAGTTGCTCGACGTACTGTCGCAGCACACGCTACCGGCGACGCTGAAACAACTGGCAACAACCACCAAACTGCATCCTTCAACCGCGCACCGCATCCTTGGCGTGATGGTCGACAACCGGCTGGTGGACCGCATCGAACCCGGCATGTACCGGCTGGGCATCCGGCTGGTGGAACTGGGCAGCCTGGTCAAATCGCGCATCAGCGTGCGCCAGGAGGCGCTGCCGCAGATGCAGGAACTGCATCGCGCACTCGGCGAAACCGTCAATCTGTCGGTACGTCGCGACGATGAGGTGGTTTATATCGAACGCACGGCGGAAGGCAACACGATGATGCGCGTGGTGCAGATCATCGGCGCCCACGCGCCGCTGCACATCACCGCAGTGGTAAAAATTTTCCTCGCTGCCTACACACCGCAACGCATCGCTGATTACGCCGCGCGCAGCGGCCTCACCCGCTACACCGACAACACGCTGACCGACCCCAAAACACTCGCGGCTGAGCTCGAGGAAATCCGCAGGCGGCAGTACGCCTTCGACAACGAAGAGGCCGAACGCGGCGTGTGCTGTGTCGGCGCCGGCATCCGCAACGATGAAGGCCAGATCATTGCCGGACTGTCGGTCTCGGCGCCGACCGAACGCTTCCGCAAAGCCTGGGCGGAGCCGGTGCGGCAGGCTGCGGAGCGCATTTCGCGCGCCATGGGCTACCGCCAGGCGTAGTACCGCACCCACACCTTTTTACGGGATTACATTTGAGCAAAACCAGAATCGACGCCATGGGCAATCTGCCTGAACTGGAAAAACAGATTGCCGCCAGTCCGTACGACGCAGTGATCGCGGTGTCTCCGGAAAACGTGCGTTATGCCGGCGATGTGCATATCGCCACACAACGCAGCATTCGCGACCGCCTTGCATTCGTGATCTGGCCGAAAAGCGGTGAGCCGGTGATGCTGGTGTGCCGGATCGAAACCGGCTACGCAAAACTGAATACCTGGATCGCCGACGTGCGCGGCTATCAGGAATTCGAACCCGGTCCGGTCAAGACCCTCGCTGACCTCCTGCGTGAACTCAAACTGGATGCAGCACATGTGGCGATTGAAACGGAATATCTCGCGGCGGCGTACTACAACGAACTGATGCGCTGCTGCCCGAAACTCAGGATCGGCGCGGCGGAACCGGTATTCGCAAGGGCGCGCATGCACAAAACCGCGGCCGAAAAAACGCAGATCATCGCCGCGTTTCACGCCACCGAAAAAGCGTTTCTGCATGCGTTCTCAACTGCCAGGATCGGCGAAACCGAAAAGCAGATCGCCGTGCGGCTGGCCGAACGCATGCTGAGCGAAGGCGCTGATCAGGTGACATCCAACTACTGTAACGCCGGCGCCAATACCGGGTTTCCACATATGGTGCCGTCAGGCTATCAAGTCAAACAGGGCGACATCATCAAGGCCGACGCCGGCGGCATGTTTCGCCAGTATTTCTCCAACGTCGGACGCACCGCAAAAGCCGGCAAACCGACTGACCGCGACCTCACGATCTGGAAACACCTGCGCGACATCCATCATGCGGTGATCGAACAATGCCGCCCCGGCAAGACCGGTCGCGAGCTGTTCGATCTGGCCAAACGCCTGCAACTGAAGGCCGGGCTCGAGTTCCCGTATTCGCATAACGGTCACTCACTGGGGCTGAACATCCATGAACACCCCATTATCAACGCGCAGGAAGACATGCCCTACCAGCCCGGCATGCTGACCACGGTGGAAACGCGTGCGCGCTGGGTCGGCGAGCTGGGCTATCACATGGAAGACATCGTCGAGATCACCGACGGCGCGCCGATCTGGCACGCGAAATATTTCCCGAACGAGGAACTGCTGGTCGTGTAGTGCGCGGCGCCGCGCCACCGGCGCTGTCAACTGCCTTCGACCTTGATCCCGTACTTGCGGATGACCGGTCCCCAGCGCTCGTATTCAATGCGGAAAAACGCGGCGAAGTCCTCCGGCGACAGCGGTTTCAGGATGGCGCCGTCGCCGGTCAAGCGTTGCCGGATCTGCGGATCGTTCAGCGCCACATTCACCGCGGCATTGATCCTGGCGACGATATCGCGCGGTGTTTTCGGCGGCGCGTGCAGCGAGTACCACGTCGTCATGTCGTAGCCCTTGACCGTCTCGCCCAGCGCCGGAACCTCCGGCAGCGCCTGCGAGCGCTGAGCCGAGGCCACTGCCAGCGCGCGCAGCCGGCCGGCGCGCATGTGCGGCGCACCCGAAGGAATGGTGACGAACATCGACATCACATGGCCGCCCAGAAGGTCGCTGATCGCCGGCGCGCCGCTGCGGTACGGCACGTGGGTCATGCGGATGCCGGTCATCTGCTGCAATACCACGGCGTTCAGATGCTGCGACGAACCGACGCCGGATGACGCATAGGTCAGATCACCGGGCCGCGATTTGGCGAGCGCGATGTAGTCCCTGACGTTTTTCGCCGGCACCGACGGATGCACCGTAAACACATTGGGCACCAGCGTCAGCAGCGCGACATGGGAAAACTCGCGCGGATCGTAGGGCAGCTTGTCGAACAGGTATGCATTGAGCACGTGGCTGGACAGTCCGCCGAGCACGACGGTGTAGCCGTCGGGGGCCGCCTTGGCGCCGGCCTCCGCGCCGATGATGCCGGAAGCGCCGCCACGGTTATCGACCACAATCTGCACACCGAGCACTTCGCCCGCCTTCGGCGCAATGATGCGCGACACGATGTCGGCCGCCCCGCCCGCCGCGAACGGCACGATCCAGCGGATCGGCTTCTGCGGCCGCCAGTCGTTTTGCGCGATCCCGGCAACGGGCAAACCTGCAGCGAACAGAACGGACACAACGAACTTCAACCTGAAGTTCTGCTTGTACATGGGGAATTCCCTGATTTTTCAGATACCGCGGTTGCACGACAAATCCATACCGGCTAGGTTAGCATCGACTGTCGGCACGATGGAAGAACCAATGCCGGTGCCGGGATAAAATCTGCAAACACCACGATGGGAT
>JAKFUJ010000264.1 GCA_021732805.1 Betaproteobacteria bacterium
GTGATCATGCAGTACACGATCACCGGCTGAACGCAGGATTCAGCGTTTTTCGGCGGCGACCTTGCCCTGGGGATTGAGATAAATGCGGTAGCGGTTTTTGTCGCTGCAGGTCGCGATGTAATCACGGTTGCCCTGGGTCACGACGTTCACCACCTGGCCGCAGGGCAAACCCAGCAGCGAGATCGTTGAGGTCAGATCCTTGGCCAGCGCATCGCCTTCTGCTGAGATGACCGGGCCGGTGAACGACAACAGCCCTGCCAGGAGCAATGTGCGTATTTGGATTTTGGAATTCATGGTGTCGGGTTTCCTATGGCCGGATTCAGCATCAGAGTTTTGCAAACTTTACCGGATCGGAGAGAACGCTCCAGATGGCTTCGCGTGAACCCATGATTTCTCCGGCCAGCGACGGGTCGCCGTTTTTCAGTACATCATTCACCTTCAGCAGCAACTGATCATAACTCTGGCGCAATTGCGTGAGCGCCGTTTTGCCGTCACTTTCGTGGTGGGCCCTGAATCGTTTCAACAGGTCATCAACCTGGTTTTTTAATGTGATCTTGGTGAACACGCCGATGGCATCGGTATCCTTGAGGCGTTTTTCCAGCGCACTCAGGTCCAGGGTTGATGCTGCAGTCCGCGCTGGCGCAGCGGGGGGCTTCTGCGGCAGCGGTTCGCGTGCCACCGGAGCAGCCTGCCTGACCGGCGGTTTCGCTGCCGCTTTCTCCGCTGGAACAACATTGACGACAGGCGCGGGTGCCGGAGGTGGTGCGGCTTTAACAGGCGCTGCAGTGACGGACGGCACCGGCGCCGCAGTTTCCGGCACCTTTGCTGCAGCCGGTGCGACGGGAATAGCTGGCGGCGCCACTGCAATCGGCACCCCTGGCACAACTTCGGGCAGCGGGAGCAGCCGCTCAATGATGACCGTACCGCCCGGCGTGTTGATATTCAACGGCGATTCTGTCGCGACAGCTTGATTATTTGCCGCAGCGGGCGGCAGTCGCTCAACAACGACAGTGCCGCCCTGCAGCGTACCGCTGACGGATTCGGTGCGGCTGACGGCACAACCCGCCACCTGCAGTAGCAAAACAACACCGATGATGTACGTGATGGGCATATATGCTCTATAACATGAAGGCTTCATCGTTTCGAACACCGTACCGGGTTATGGTTCCCGGCGCCGTGGTTTCAGCGGGGTTCCAGTATCATGCTTCCGCATTAACCGTCAGGAATCCCGTGGAAACCCGCCAATTTCAACTCATGGACGAACATGTCCGGCTCTGCGATCTGCTGAAACTCGCCGGCATTGCCGAGAGCGGCGGGCAGGGAAAACACCTGGTCGCTGACGGCGAAGTCACCGTCGATGGCCAGCCGGAAAGCCGCAAGACCGCAAAAATCCGCGCCGGGCAGATTGTGGTTTGTCATGGTGTTCAGGTTGTTGTTCTGGCGAAGTAGGAGTGTCATGGAATCGCGTTTGTCCGAAATCGAAATCAAGCTGAGCTTTAATGAAGACCTGCTCGAAGAACTGAATCGCACCGTTGCGCGCCAGCAGCAACAGATTGCTGCGCTTGAAATGCTGGTGCGCGAGCTGCGTTTGCAACTGCAGCGTGTCCAGCCCGCGGAAGACGGCGGTCCGGGCCACGAAATCCCGCCGCATTACTGACAAGATTTTTACAGGATGGACAGGATGGACAGGAACAGCCCGTGAACAGGCCGGAGATATTGTCTCGGCCGCCTCTGCCAGTGGCTGAAGTGCAGGCGCTGGGATTTGCGCCGGATCGCCTGCCACGTATCGCCGCTGCGCTGAACGCCGAGATCGCGCGCGATGCGCTGCCCGGTGCAGTACTGATGATCGCGCGTCACGGCAGGCTCGGCTATTGCGAAACCTTCGGTCACCTGGATCCGGCGGCGCGCAGTGCAATGCCGGTCGATGCGCTGTTCAGCATTGCTTCAATGACCAAGCCGCTGGTCAGTGTGGGCGCGCTGATGCTGATCGAAGAGGGACGTCTCGCCGTCAATGAAGCGGTCGGGACTTACCTGCCACAGCTCGCACGCATGCGGGTCAATCCGCCGCAATGCGACGGCAGCGCGGATGCGCCGACCGTTGCGCTCAACCGCCAGATGACGATTGAAGACCTGATGCGCCATACCGCAGGTTTGAGTTATGGCCGTGGCGACAAGGCCCTCTACGCGCGGTATCCGTTTTCTTCCGATGTGGCTTCGACACAATGGACGGGCCGGGAATTCCTCAATCAACTTGCGGCCCTGCCATTGCATTACCAGCCCGGTTCGATGTGGGAATACAGTCTTGGCCTCGACGTGCTGGGTCTGGTCATCGAGGCGGTGACCGGCATGCCGCTGGCGAAATATCTGGATGAAAGGCTGTTCAAGCCGCTGGCAATGCATGACACCGCGTTCACCGTGCCTGCCGCGAAAGTGGCGCGTTATGCAAAAGTGTTGCCGCTGGATCCGCTGACGCAGCAGCCGCAGACATTGCGCGACGGCACCACGCCGCACAAGTTTGACTGTGGTGGCGGCTGCGCGGTTTCAACCGCCGCCGATTACCTGCGCTTTGCGCAGATGCTGCTCAATGGCGGCGAACTCGATGGCGTTCGCGTGCTGTCGCGCAAGACTGTCGAATACATGACCAGCGACCATCTCGGACCCGAAGTCGACTTGTCGAAACTCAATGACTATCCCAACATCCGCGGTTACGGTTTCGGTCTCGGTGTAGCGGTGCGTCGTAGCGCGGGTCGGGGCGGTATGCCGGGTTCGGCCGGTGAATTCCACTGGGCGGGTTCCACCGGCACTTATTTCTGGGTGGATCCTGCCGAAGAACTGGTGACGGTGTTCATGGCCCATGCGCCTGGAGCGATTCGTTATTACCACCGGCAACTGTTGCACGCCCTGGTGTTACAGGCGCTGGCCTAGGCCGCACGGGTGTTTGGAGGGGGTGGAAAAGCGCTCAGTCTAAGCCGTTGTTTTCATTGAAGGATGCCCTGTACAGTGCGATAATGCGGGCATGAACGATTCGCAGCCCCCATCCTCTTCAACGTCGCCGCGCGCGCGCATGCAGGAACTGTTGGCGATCCCTGATCGCAACCGTACCGATGCCGAGTGGGACGAACTCAACGAACTCGAAATTGCACTCGCCTCGGGCAACCGTCCCGGCGCGCCTGAACCGCAATCGCGCTCCATCCATAAACGCCAGAACAGCGGCGGCGCCGGCCGTATGCAGCAACCCGGTGGTGGCGGTAACCGTCCGCAAGGCCAGAACAAAGGTCCGGGCGGTGGTGGCGGAAAAAAATTCCACAAACGTCCTGGCAAACGTCGCGGCGGTGGCGGAGGTGGTGGCAATCCCGGGAACGGTGGCAATGGCAATGGCAATGGCGGCAGCGGTGCTCCGCCGCAAGCGCAGTAACCCGACTACGCAATTCGCGGACTGTGCAGTTTCCGCGGCGGGCTGATCCCGCCTCCTCATGTCTCCGTTTGTTTACCTGTTCTAATTTTCGGAATCCGCACTCATGACGCCCGCCGAGCTGCAAAAATACAACGCAATGAAACTGGTGAATCAGATGAAAAACACCGGTACGAAGGGCCACCCCGGCGGTACCGTCAAGCCGGTTGATCGTCGCGAACAGCGGCGTATCGATCAGGCCGCGGGTCTGGTGCCGTTTGCCGTGAAGCTGAATGGCGATCTGATCAAACAAATCCACGCGCTGGCGACCGAGCGAAAGGTCGCAGTCAATGAAATCGTCGCCGAGCTGTTGCAAAAAGCGCTGAAAAAATAGCGTCGCACGGCGGCAGGGATGCCGCCTGTTTCAGATTGCGTGATGGCCGGCGCCGGCCGGCAGTTCCGCCAGTTCAATCAGACAGTTCTCCGTCGCAGACGGATCCAGAAAAGCGATGCGGCAACCGGCGTGACCGATGCGCGGCATCTGATCCAGCAGCGGTATGCCCTTGGCTTTCAGTTCCGCCAGCGCCTCGTCGATGCTCTCGACTTCGAGGCAAATGTGATTAAGTCCGCCCCTGCCTTCGGCGATCAGCTTTGCCTGTTTGCTGTCCGGCGTCCGTCCGGCAAGCAGTTCCACCATGGAATCCCCGACCGGGTACAGGGCGAGCCGCCGTGTCGCGTTGTCCTCGGTGCCACCCAGCCGGATGCCGAAACAGCCTTCCCACAGTTTGCGGCTGGCCTCGACATCGCGGACGACGATGCCGACATGTTCGATGCGTTTGACTTTCATGGGTCTCCCCCGTGTGGTGTCGACGGCATGATGCGCCGCTGCCCCGGCGCATTCAAGTCCGCAACATGAAGCCCTCTGTGGCTGACAGCACCGGTGTAACATGCAGCCTTCTCTGAATTACCTGACGATCATGACCGCAGATCCACGACCCGCGCCGGCGCAGTGGCGATCCACCGTGCCGCTGTACATCCACCTCGGATTCGAACTCGATGCACTGGATGACGGGAAATCCGAGGTGCGTCTGCGCTTTCAACCGCATCTCGGCAATTCCCGCGGTGAAGTCCATGGCGGCACGGTTGCCGCGATTGTTGATGCCGCGATGTCGCAGGCGGTACGATCGCTGGTGGACAGGGAAATGGGCGTTGCGACGATGACCATGAACCTCAGTTACCTGGCGCCGGCCAAGGGTGAAATCATCTGCAGGGGCGTAGTCGTCAAGCGTGGCCGCAGTATCATGTTCACCGGCGCCGAAGTGTTCGGTGAGGACGGCGTTCTGGCCTGCAGTGCCAGCGCAAGTTACCGCATTCTGCCGAAGACGGTTTACGACAAGAAACCATGAATGGCACAACAGAATTTTGACAACCCGCGGCATGTTGCCGCGCAACAGGAGGAAGCGCCATGATCAATCCACTGGGCAACGAAGACCTTTCCGAAAAACCGGGTGAACGGATCATCGACAAGCCCGAGCTGCCGGCGGGCGGTGTGACCAACGAAAACGATGTTTACACCGAAGTCATCACCGGTGAAATGCATCTGAAGCGCGGCACCATGGGCAAGTTCGAGGTGTTCACCGATGAAGCCCCACGCCTTGGCGGCACCGACAAATACCCTTCGCCGATGACCTATCTGGCGTTAGCGGTGGGGTTCTGACTGCTGACCCAGGTTGCGCGGTACGCGCACATGATGAAAATGAAGGTCAGCGGCGCTAACTGCCGCGTAATGTTCCGCAAGCACCTTGGCGGTTCCGTATTAAAAGGCACCGTGTTCAATCGCTGGGAAAGCGTGGACACCTTCCTCAAACTCGACAGTGACGAAGCAGCGGACAAACTCGCCCACCTGATCAAGAACGCCAAGGCAGGATGTTTTGCCGAAGGCCTGATTGTGCAGCCGGTGACGTTGAACAGCCATGTTGAAGTCAATGGCAAGCCGTTTCACATTGAGGGCGTGACGGTAAAGAATTGATGGCCTGACCATCACCACAACACAATCCGCGGCAGCGGATCATTGAATCGCAGGAAATTGCATGCGCCAACTTGGCCATTGTCTTATCGCAGCCGCAACCTTTGTTGTCTCTACCGCACCGGTAGTGGCTGCGCAACCCGCACCAGCGGATACGGCGTCCGGTTTTCCCAATCGCCCGATGCGCTTGATCGTGCCGTTCACTCCCAGCGGGCCGAACGACCAGCTTGCGCGCATGATGGGAGCAAAAATGACCGAGACTTGGGGCCAGCAGGTCGTGGTTGATAACCGTCCCGGCGCCGGAACAGTCATCGGCACCGATCTTGCGGTGCGTTCTCCAGCCGATGGACATACCATGCTGATGATTTCACTGAGCATGGCCGTCAACCCGGTACTGCAGAAAAATCTGCCCTATGACACAGGCCGTGATCTGGTGCCGCTGATCAATCTGGCGCTGTCGCCGAACGTGCTGGTCGTGCATCCGGCGGTGCCGGCGCAGAGCGTCGCGGCGTTGCTGACCATGGCCAAGTCCAAACCGGGCGAGGTCATTTATGCCTCGGGCGGTGCGGGTTCGACCACGCATCTGGCCGGTGAACTGCTGGCGGGCATGGGCGGCGTCAAGATGACCCACGTGCCGTACAAGGGCGCGAGTCCGGCGACCCTCGATCTGCTGGGCGGTCGAGTGACCTGCATGTTCGGCACCATCCTGCCGACACTGCCGCACATCAAGTCGGGCAAACTGCGCGCCGTCGGCATGAGTTCGCTGAGGCGATCCCCGGCATTGCCGGATGTGCCGGCCATAGCGGAGACTTTGCCGGGATTCGAGGCCGTGTCGTTTTACGGCGTGGCGGTTCCTGCCGGCGTAGCGAAGCCCGTGCTCAACAAACTCAATGCCGAGATGGCGCGCATCATCACTGCGCCGGACATACGCGAACAACTGCGTTTGCAGGGCGCCGACGCAGTGGGTGATACCCAGGCCGAGTTCACCACATTTTTCCGCAGGCAGATGAGTAAATGGGCCACGGTCATCAAGGAGGCCGGACTCCAGGCGCAATAATAAATATCAATAAAATCAATTACTTATAATTTTTTTATATGGCAACCCTGTCTTTTCAACCCAACATGACGAGTGAACTGATGATTCCAACTCTTCGAATACACATGCCGCGTGGACTGCTGGTCTGCGGCGTTGCCGCTGCTTTGAGTTTTGCCGTTACTG
>JAKFUJ010000357.1 GCA_021732805.1 Betaproteobacteria bacterium
AGGGAGGGCAGCAGGCCGGCATCACGCAGATAGGCGGTGACGACCTTGGAGCCGGGCGCCAGAGAAGTCTTGATGCGCGGATGCGGCATCAGACCTTTGTCGAGGGCGCGCTTGGCCAGCAGGCCGGCGGCGATCAGCAGCGCCGGATTGGAGGTGTTGGTGCAGGAGGTGATGGAAGCAATCAACACGTCGCCGTGGCCGACATCAAAATCGTGGCCCGTCGCTTCGCGCCGCTTGAGATCGGTGGCAGGGCGCGCGTAACCGTTCTTGTCGGCAGGCGCGGAGAACAGCATGTCGAAATTGCTGCCGAGGTCGGGCAGGCTGACGCGGTCCTGCGGGCGTTTCGGGCCGGACAGGCTGGGCACAATGCTGTCAAGATCGAGTTCGATGACCTGGGTGTAGTCGATCTCGCCTTTTTTCGGCATGCCGAACATGCCCTGTGCCTTGTAGTAAGCCTCGATCGCAGCGACCTGTTCCGGCTCGCGGCCGGTGGTGCGGAAATAATCGACGGTTTTTTCATCGACCGGGAAGTAACCCATGGTCGCGCCGTATTCCGGCGCCATATTGGCCACCGTGCAGCGATCCGCCGCAGTCAGCGCTGTGGCGCCGGGACCGAAGTATTCGACAAATTTTCCGACGACCTTGGTCTTGCGCATCAGTTCGGTGACGGTCAGCGCCAGATCGGTCGCGGTGACGCCTTCGCGCAGCTTGCCGGTCATGTGGCAACCGACGACGTCGGGCGTCAGGAAAGCATTGGGCTGGCCGAGCATGCCCGCTTCGGCCTCGATGCCGCCCACACCCCAGGCCACGACGCCGATGCCGTTGACCATGGTGGTGTGCGAGTCGGTGCCGAACACGGTGTCCGGGAACCACACACCGTCTTTTTCCCAGACGCCGCGTGACAGGTACTCCATGTTGATCTGGTGGATGATGCCGTTGCCCGGCGGCACCACGCGCACGGTTTTGAACGCGCCCTGCGCCCATTTGACGAAGCTGTAGCGTTCGGCATTGCGCTTGAATTCGATTTCCTGGTTGCGCTGCACGGCGTCCGGCGTGTTGTAGACGTCGATCTCCACGGAATGGTCAACGACCACATCGACCGGCACCAGCGGTTCGATGTTGCCGGGCGCCATGCCCAGGCGTTCCGCGGCTGCACGCATCGCCGACAGGTCGTTCAGCGTGCCGAAACCGATCAGGTCCTGCAGCACGATGCGCACGACGATGAAAGGAATTTCGGAAGTGCGTTTGCCGTTGGCCTCCCAGGCGGCGAGGGCTTTGACGTGTTCTTCCGAAACACGTTTGCCGTCGCAGTGGCGCACCAGCGCTTCGAGCACCACACGGATCGAGCGCGGCAGGCGGGAAATTTTGCCCAGGCCAGCGGCTTCGAGTGCGGCGAGGCTGTGATATTTGCCGGTTTTGCCCGGGGAAGGGGTGAAATCGCGCAGGGTTTTGAAGGTGTCTTGGGGCATGGAGGACTCCGGGGGTTATTCAGCGATGACAAATGGATATTATTCACATCATTTCCCCCAATCAAGCTCCCTCTCCCGCCCTGGGGCGGGAGAGGGTTGGGGTGAGGGTAGGGGAAGCACCGTCTCAGTGCAGTCACGGTGGTTGCCCCTACCCTGGCCCTCTCCCCGCTGGTGCGGGGAGAGGGGATTTCTTGGCTTGCGTCTTCCTTCTTGCTTAAACCGCCATCAGTTCGCGCACGAGCGCAGCTTGACTGCGCGCTGTAAATTCCGGCGCAGCCGTTCGTTTTGCGCGGACGCGAGGGTTCATTATCAGGCAGCCATCAATTCGCGCAAAACGAATGGCAGAATTCCGCCGTGCTTCAGGTATTCAACTTCAATCGGCGAATCCACGCGCAGGGTAACGGTGACGTTCTTGGTGCTGCCATCCTTGCGATGGATCACCAGCGTCACGTCCTGCATCGGTTTCAGGTCGCCGCCTTCAACGCCGATCAGGTCAAAGGTGTCGTCGCCGCTGATGCTGAGCGACTGCACGCTGTCCGCGCCCTTGAACTGGCAGGGCAGCACGCCCATGCCGACCAGGTTGGAGCGGTGGATGCGTTCGTAGCCGCGGGCAACAACGACCTTGATGCCGAGCATTTGCGTGCCCTTGGCCGCCCAGTCGCGCGAGGAACCGGTGCCGTATTCCTCGCCGCCGAACACGAACAGCGGCACCTTGTCTTTCTGGTAGCGCATCGAGGCTTCAAAAATCGTCATCTTGTCGCCGCTGGGCTGATGGATGGTCACGCTGCCTTCGCTGCCCGGCACCAGCAGGTTCTTGATGCGCGGATTGGCGAAGGCGCCGCGCACCATGACTTCGTGGTTGGTGCGGCGCGAGCCGAAACTCGACAGATCGGTGCTGCCCGCGGCAACCAGCCAGTCACCGGCCAGCGTGCCTTTGCGGATCGGCGCCACCGGGCTGATATGGTCGGTGGTCAGCTTGTTGCCGTAAATGCCCAGTGCGCGGCCGCCTTTGATATCGGTGACTTTGGGCAGTTCCTTCTTGAAACCTTCAAACAGCGGCGGCTCAAGCATGTAGGTGGATTTCGGATCCCACTGGAACAATGCGCCTTTGGTTTCGGGTATGGCGTCCCACAGATCCTTGGCGCCGGCGAGATCGCCGTATTCACGCTTGAAGTTGTTGCTGTCGGTGGCGAACTTCATCAGTGCCTCCACTTCGGCGGGCGTCGGCCACAGGTCTTTCAGGAATACCGGCTTGCCGTCGCGGTCGTTGCCGATAGGATCGGTGTCCATGTTTTTCAGCACGGTGCCGGCGAGCGCGAAGGCCACCACCAGCGGCGGGCTCATCAGGAAGTTGGCTTTCAGGCTTTGATGGATGCGCGCCTCGAAGTTGCGGTTGCCGGAGAGTACTGCCGCGGAGATCACGTCGTTTTTGACGATGGATTCCTCGAGATCCTTGTCCAGAGGACCGGCGAGGCCCATGCAGGTGGTGCAGCCGTAGGCGACAACGTGGAAACCAAGTTGCTCCAGATAGGGCAGCAGGCCGGCCTGTTTCAGGTACGCAGTCACGACTTTCGATCCGGGCGCCATCGAGGTTTTTACGCGCGGATGCGGCTTCATGCCTTTTTCGACCGCTTTCTTGGCGACGAGACCGGCGGCCAGCAGCACCCAGGGGTTGGAGGTGTTGGTGCAGGAAGTGATGGCAGCAATGCCGATGTCGCCGTGGCCGACGTCACCGATGGTTTTGTTGGCGACGGGGACACGTTTCGCCAGATCGGCGGCGGGCTTGTTGTAGCCGCTTTCGGCGACCGGTTTCGAAAACAGTTCGGTGAAGCGGCTCTTGATGTTTTCAAGGTTGATGCGGTCTTCCGGCTGTTTCGGGCCGGAGACGCTGGGGCGCACGGTCGACAGATCGAGTTCGACGACCTGCGAATAATCGATCTCGCCTTTTTTCGGAATGCCGTACATGCCCTGCGCCTTGAGGTAGGACTCGATGGCATCGCAGTGTTCTTCGCGACCGGACATGCGGTAGTACTCGAGCGTCTTGTCGTCGATCGCGAAAAAGCCGCAGGTCGCACCGTAATCGGGCGACATGTTGGCGACCGTGGCGCGGTCGGTCGGCGACAGTGACGCGGCGCCTTCACCGAAGTACTCGACGAACTTGTTGACAACCTTGGTCTTGCGCAGCAGTTCGGTGACGGTCAGCACGAGGTCGGTGGCAGTGACGCCTTCACGCAGCTTGCCGGTCATGTGTACGCCGACGACATCCGGCGTCAGAAAATAGTAGGGCTGGCCGAGCATGCCGGCTTCGGCTTCAATGCCGCCGACACCCCAGGCCAGCACGCCGATGGCGTTGACCATGGTGGTGTGCGAGTCGGTGCCGACGGTCGAGTCGGGATAATAGATGCCGTCTTTTTCCCACACGCCGCGCGACAGGTATTCGAGATTGACCTGGTGGCAGATGCCGTTGCCCGGCGGCACCACGCGGATGCCGGAGAACGCCTGCTTGGCCCACTTCAAAAAGGTGTAACGCTCGCCGTTGCGCTCGAATTCGATTTCCATGTTTTTGCGCAATGCGTCGACCGAGTTGTGTACGTCGATGACAACGGAATGATCAACAACCAGATCCACCGGCACCAGCGGCTCGATGCGCGTCGGTTCGAAATTCTGGCGCTTGGCTTCGGCGCGCATCGCGGCGAAGTCGTTCAGTGCCGGAAAACCCGCCATGTCCTGCAGCATGATGCGCGCCAGCACAAACGGAATTTCCTGGGTACGTTCCGCATTCGGCTGCCATCCCGCCAGTTCACGGACGCGATCTTCGGAAATGCGGACTCCGTCGCAGTTGCGCAGCACGGACTCGAGCACCACGCGCAGGCTGACCGGCAGGCGCGAGACCTTGCCCAGTCCGGCTTCTTCAAGCGCAGCGAGGGAATAATATTTTCCGGTTTTGCCGGATTTGAGTTTGAATTCGCGGAGAGAGTTGAAAGCGTTGTTGGCCACGCGGATGCTCCTTGAAAAGAGGTGCCAAATGAGGCTGCAGAAAGAAGGTGCCGAAAAGCCCTAAATTATAGAGCGTTGCGGGGCAGGAATAAATCAGTATGACGCGTTCCAGTGGTGTTCGCCATGCGGAATCAACCGTTTGTTTTTTTCCGCTGCTGCTGTTTGTATTCGGCAAACTGCCGTGTCTTGTAGGCGCCGCTGGCGACAAATTCGGCCAGCAGCTTGAATTCCCCGGGATCACGCACCGTGCCGGTGATGCGCACGATTTCAGTGCCGGTGAGGTCGTGAAAGGCGAATGTGGGTGTTGCACGCACCCTGGACTCTGTGGCCCGAGACCTTCTCGGTGATGTCCCGTCCGCGAAAGTCCTTCAGCAGCACGGACCCGAACAGGTCAACAGTGAAATTGACAAAATGCTTGCGATACAGCGTCTGCACATCGCTGCGGTTGAGGACG
This sequence comes from Betaproteobacteria bacterium, assembly GCA_021732805.1. Taxonomy (GTDB): domain Bacteria; phylum Pseudomonadota; class Gammaproteobacteria; order Burkholderiales; family SG8-41. Next base: position 4,921 of record JAKFUJ010000357.1, read on the forward strand.
TTCTGTTGCATGTAGAGGCAGCCCGGGCAGCCTTCCTGCTCATATATCAGCAGAATGGCTTTTTTCCCGGCAGCCTTGGCATCAGCCAGTTCGGCCTGCAAGTCGCCGGTGTTGGCGTCAAAAAAATGGGTGGCTGCGTCGCGGGTCGTTACGCCCTGGGCAGTGCCCAGGCTGCTGAAAATCAGCAGCAGACTGCCTAAAAATAACCGCAGGGCATCCATAAAAATATCAATAAAATCAATTATTTATATGGATTTTCAAATGATCATCCTGTCGACGAACTCATGCACCGGGGTGGCTTCCAGTTTTTTCTGGTCGGCGCACAGCGCTTCGATGGCCGCGCGCTGTTTTTCCGGGAAGCGGCGGGCGAGGTTGGTGCGGAACTTGGCTTCAAGCAGCGGCACGCCTTCCTTGCGGCGGCGGCGATGGCCGACCGGGTATTCGACGACGACATTGGCGGTTTTGCTGCCGTCCTTGAAAAACACCTGGATGGCATTGGCGATGGAGCGTTTCTGCGGATCGAGATAATCCTTGCTCCACGGCTTGTGTTCAATGCACTCCATCTTGTCACGCAACTGGTCTACGCGCGGGTCGTGAGCGACCTCGTCCTCGTAATCCGCCGCAGTCAGGTTGCCCTTGATCAGGCCGATGGCTGACATGTACTGAATACAGTGATCGCGGTCGGCCGGATTGTTCAGCGGCCCCTTCTTGTCGATGATGCGAATCGCCGATTCATGCGTGGTGATGACGATTTTTTTGATGTCGTTGAGCCGGTCCTTGACCTGCGGATGCAGTTGCACCGCGCATTCCACCGCGGTCTGGGCATGGAATTCCGCCGGGAAGGAAATCTTGAACAACACGTTTTCCATCACGTACGAGCCGTAGCTGCGGGTGAATTTGAACGGTTTGCCCTTGAACAGCACGTCATAGAAACCCCAGCCCTGGGCCGACAGTCCGGACGGATAACCCATCTCACCCTTGGCCGCCATCAGCGCCAGGCGCACCGCGCGACTGGTGGCGTCCCCTGCAGCCCAGGATTTGCGCGAGCCGGTGTTCGGTGCGTGGCGGTAGGTGCGCAGCGACTGGCCGTCGATCCACGCATTCGATACCGCGTTGATGGTTTCGTCGCGCGTGAGCCCCATCAGGCTGGAGATCACGGCGGTGGAGGCGACCTTGACCAGCAGCACATGATCGAGGCCGACGCGGTTGAAACTGTTTTCCAGCGCGATCACACCCTGGATTTCGTGAGCCTTGATCATGCCGCTCAGCACGTCGCGCATCAGCAGCGGTTTTTTGCCGGCAGCCACCGCCTGACGCGACAGGTAATCGGCCATGGCGAGGATGCCGCCGAGGTTGTCGGAGGGATGGCCCCATTCCGCCGCCAGCCAGGTGTCATTGAAGTCGAGCCAGCGGATCATGCAGCCGATATTGAACGCCGCCATCACCGGATCGAGCTGGAACGACGTGCCCGGCACCTTGGCGCCGTTGGTCATGGTCGCGCCCGGCACCACCGGTCCCATCAGCTTGGTGCAGGCCGGATAGGACAGTGCTTCAAAGCCGCAGCCCAAAGTGTCCATCAGGCACAGCCGGGCCGTGTTGTAGGCCTCGGCGCTGCTGATCTTCGCTTTGGTGGCGTAGTCGGCAATGTCAGTGATGACCTGGTCGGGTTTGGGGCGAACGTTGGAGATGTGGGATGACATGGAA
>JAKFUJ010000167.1 GCA_021732805.1 Betaproteobacteria bacterium
GCTCGGCATCGACATCATCGGCAATTCGCCCTACGAGTTCGCGCGCGTGATACAGGCCGATCTGGTGAAATTCGGCAAACTGGTCAAGGCGTCCGGTGCGAAGATTGACTAGCATCATGTCGATATACGTTGTGTTTTTCCGTTTTGATATGCAAGGGAGGGTTTGATCATGCGCATACGCCTGCTCGGTACCGGCACGCCGACACCTTCATTGAAGCGCATGTGTTCGGGTTATGTCGTTGAAACAGGCGATGACGTCATCGTCTTCGATCACGGCTTCGGCGCGCACCACCGCTTGCTGGAACTCGGCATCGAGGCCACACGGGTCACGCATTTTTTCTGCAGCCATCTGCACTACGATCACATGGGCGATTACCCGCGCCTGCTGCTGACACGCTGGGATCAGGGCGCGGGAAAAATTCCCGAGCTCAAGGTCTACGGCCCGCCGCCGATCCGCCAGGTGACGGCTGCGCTGTTCGAGCAGGGCGGCGCGTTCTGGCCTGATCTCGTCGCGCGCACCGAGCACATGTGCAGTGTGTCGATCTATCAGGCGCGCGGCGGCACGGGCGCACGCAAAAAGCCAGTGCCGGAAGTGACGGAGCTGCGGCCCAACGACGTCACCGAGGGCAAGGGCTGGAAAGTCACCACCACGGGCGTCGCGCATTTCGGACCGCAACTGGTGAGTTACGGCTTTCGCCTGGATACGGCGGAAGGTTCGTTCGTGTATTCCGGCGACAGCGGCCCCTGTGCGTCGATGGTGAGGCTGGCGCAAGACTGCGATGTGCTTGCGCATATGTGCCACTACATTTCCGGCACCGAGCTGTGCCCGGAATTCGCCGAGTCGTGCATGGGCCATATGGAGCTGGCGCGCCTGGGCGAGCAGGCGGGCGTGAAAAACCTGGTGCTGTCCCATGTCACCGAGCAGATTGATCAGGCGGGCGTGCGCGAACGCGTCGTGCGCGAAATGGCGACGGCCTACAGGGGCAACATCATCTTCGGTGAGGATTTGATGGAAATCCCGCTGCAAGCGCCGGCTGCCGCCAGGTTGCTGTAAAAATAGTAATAGAAACAATGAGATAAATGCGGTATTCGCTATTCAGCCTGCTCGCCAATGCAGCCGGCGGGCATCGTCGCTGGCCGCGCGCGTGGATGAGTCCGGCGCCGAAACCGTCCTACGACGTGGTGATCGTCGGCGGCGGCGGTCATGGTCTGGCCACGGCCTACTGGCTGGCGAAAAATCACGGCATACGCAATGTCGCAGTGCTTGAGCGCGGTCCGATCGGTCTCGGCAATACCGGTCGCAACACCACGGTGGTGCGCTCCAATTATCTGTGCGATGACAGCGCGCATCTCTACGAACATGCGCTGAAGCTGTGGGAAGGGTTATCGCAGGAACTCAACTTCAACACCATGTTCAGCCAGCGCGGCGTGGTGAATCTTGCATTCACGCGGCACGAGCTGGCCGGGATGGAGCGGCGCGCCGGCGCGATGCGGCTGAACGGCATTGATTGCGAATTGCTGACGCTGGCTGATCTCAGGCGCTGGATTCCGAACCTGAACCTGTCGCGCGACCTGCGCTATCCGGTGTTGGGCGGCATCGTGCAACCGCGCGGCGGCAACGCGCGTCACGATGCAGTGGCCTGGGGTTTTGCACGGGGCGCCAGTGCGCTGGGTGTTGATGTCATCGAGAACTGCGCGGTGACCGGCATGCGTATCGAGCACGGGCGCATCACCGGCGTCGAGACCAGCCGCGGGCCGATTGCCGCCGGTCGCGTCGGAGTGGTTGCTGCCGGGCACAGCAGCGTGGTGATGGACATGGCGGGGGTCAGGCTGCCGATACAGAGTTTTCCGCTGCAGGCGCTGGTGTCCGAGCCGGTGAAACCGATCCTGCACACCGTGGTCATGGCGGGGCACGTGCATGTTTACCTCAGTCAGTCCGACAAGGGTGAGCTGGTGATCGGCGCCGCACGCGATTCCTACCTGTCCTATGCCCAGCGCGGCAGCTTTCATCTGATCGAGGAGCAACTGCGCGCGTTGATTGAACTGTTTCCGGTATTCAGCCGCTTGCGCATGATGCGGCAGTGGGCGGGGATCGTCGATTGCGCGCCCGACGCGAGTCCGATCGTCGGCCTGACGCCGGTGCACAACCTGTACGTCAACTGCGGCTGGGGCACCGGTGGTTTCAAGGCGACACCCGGCTCGGGCTGGGTGTTCGCGCATACCATCGCCAACGATGCACCGCATCCGCTGAACCGCAACTTCACGCTGGAGCGGTTCACCACCGGGGCGCTGATCGATGAAGCCGCTGCCGCCGGAGTGGCGCACTGATGCTGCTGATTCCCTGTCCCTGGTGCGGCGCGCGGCCGGATTCCGAATTCAGCGCCGGCGGTGAGGCGCATCTCGAGCGCCCCGACCCGGACCATGCCAGCGACGGGCAATGGGGCGAGTACCTTTACTTCAGGCGCAACGTGAAGGGCGTGCAGCGCGAGCGCTGGTTGCACAGCCACGGCTGCCGGCGCTGGTTCAATGTGGTGCGCGATACGGTGACGCATGAAATCACCGCCGCGTATCCCATGGGTGAGTCGATGAAAGAAACGGGGCCCGGCGCATGACGCAACCGTTTCGCATCGACAGCGGTGGTCTGATCAATCGCGGCAAGCCGCTGACCTTCACTTTCAACGGCAAACGCTACACCGGATGCGAGGGCGACACGCTGGCCTCGGCGTTGCTCGCCAACGGTGTGCATCTCACCGCGCGCAGTTTCAAATATCACCGGCCACGCGGCATCGTCAGCGCCGGCCCCGAGGAGCCGTGCGCGCTGGTGCGTGTCGGCACGGGCGCCCGTGTCCGGCCCAATGTGCCGGCGACGATGGTTGAACTCCATGACGGGCTGATCGCGGCCAGTATCAACTGCTGGCCCGGCGTCAATTTCGACGTGGGCGCGATCAACAACGCCATCTCCGGCGTGCTGCCGGCAGGCTTCTACTACAAGACCTTCATGTGGCCGGCTGCGGCATGGATGCAGTACGAACGCTTTATCCGCAAGGCGGCCGGGCTGGGTGTGACGCCATCCTTTCCCGATCCGGATCGTTACGACAAGCGCAATGATCATTGCGATGTGCTGGTGATCGGTGGCGGCCCGGCTGGCATCGCGGCCGCACTCGCGGCCGGTGAGGCGGGGGCGCGGGTGTTGCTGGTCGAGGAGCGCGCACAGCTAGGCGGCCAGTTGCTGTTCAGGAACGCATCCATCGCCGGGCAGCCGGCACGCGAATGGCTGGCGCAGGCGGAGTCAGCGCTGGCGCGGCTGGCCGAGGTGCGCGTGGTGTGCCGTGCGACCGCCACCGGGTACTACGATCACAATCTGGTGACAGTGCTCGAACGCTGCACCGATCATGTTGCCGATCCTGCCGCGCATCTGCCGCGCCAGCGATTGTGGAAAGTGCGCGCGCACCGGGTCATCGTTGCTGCCGGCGCGATTGAACGGCCCATCGTCTTCGGCAACAACGATCTGCCGGGTGTGATGCTGGCCGGCGCAGCGCAGCGTTATGCCGCCCAGTACGCGGTGCGTGCCGGTCAACGCGCCGTGGTTTTCACCAACAATGACAGTGGTTACGAGGCGGCACTCGCACTGGCGGCAACCGGCGTCGAGGTGGCGGCGTTGATCGATCCGCGTGAACGCCCCGATTGTGCCGAAGCGGTGCAGGCGCAGGGGATTGCAGTGATGTCGCGCCATGCGGTGATCGCAGCTGCCGGTAGTAAACGCGTGCAGCGGGTGACCATCGCGCCGGTGGATGCGACCGGAAGCAAACTGACCGGACCGATGCAGCACATCGCCTGCGATCTGGTGTGTGTGTCCGGTGGCTGGGATCCTGCAGTGCATCTGTATTCGCAGTCCGGCGGCAAACTGGTATTTGACGGTGAGCAGCATTGTTTTGTGCCGGGTGCTGCGATGCAGCCGGTACGCGCCGCCGGTGCGGCGAACGGCGCGTTTTTTGTCGAGGATGCCATCGAGCAAGGGCGCGCCGCTGCGCTGAACAGCGATACGGCCGCACCGCGCCGCGCGCTCGCGCTGCAGCCGCTGTGGGCTGCGCCGGGTGTGCCACAGGGCGCGAAGCCGTTTGTCGATTTGCAGAGTGACGTGACCGCGGCGGATCTGGCGCTCGCCGCGCGTGAAGGATATGTCGCCGTCGAGCACACCAAGCGCTACACGACGACCGGCATGGGTGTCGATCAGGGCAAGACCGGCAATATCATCGCCTATGGCCTGCTCGGCGGCTTGACCGGCAGGACCATACCGGAAGTGGGAACGACCACGTTTCGTCCGCCCTATACTCCCGTCACCATCGGCGCGCTCGCAGGTCGCGAGATCGGCACAAGCTTCGAGCCGTGGCGCCGCACACCGGTCAGCGCATGGCATACCGCGGCGGGCGCGGAATTCGAGCCCGTAGGACTGTGGCGGCGGCCGATGTACTACCCGAAGCCGGGTGAAGCCATGGATGACGCCGTGGCACGCGAGTGTCTGGCGGTGCGCAACGGCGTCGGAATGCTCGACGCTTCGACGCTCGGCAAAATCGAAATTCGCGGCCCTGATGCGCTGACGCTGCTCAATCGCCTTTATACCAATGCCTGGAACAGTCTCGCCATCGGCCGTTGCCGTTATGGCCTGATGCTGCACGAAGACGGCATGGTGTTCGACGACGGCGTCACGGCGCGGCTGGGTGAAACGCATTATCTGATGAGCACCACCTCGGGCGGCGCCGACGGCGTGCTGGGCTGGATTGAGGACTGGCTGCAGTGCGAATGGCGCGATCTCAAGGTCCATGTCACGCCGGTGACTGCGCATTGGGCCACCGTGTGTGTGACCGGCCCGCACGCTCGCGACGTGTTGACCGGCCTTGCTTCGGACATCGACTTTTCCGGCACTGCGTTTCCGCATATGAGTATGCGTCAAGGGCAGATTGCCGGCGCGCCGGCGCGGGTCGCGCGCGTCAGTTTCACCGGCGAGCTGTCCTATGAAATCCATGTCCCCGCACGTTACGGCCTCGCACTGTGGGAGATGCTGCTGGAGGCCGGTGCGGCGCACGGCATCACGCCGCTCGGCACCGAAGCACTGCATGTGCTGCGCGCCGAAAAAGGGTTCATCGTGGTCGGTCACGAAACCGATGGCACGGTCACGCCGATTGATCTCGGCATGCAGCGCCTGGTCAGCATGAACAAAGGCGATTTTCTCGGCAAACGCGGTCTTGCGCGTGCCGACAATGTGCGCAAGGCACGTAAACAACTGGTGGGCCTGCTCACCCGGGATGCCGCGGTGATGGTGCCTGAGGGCAGCCAGATCGTCGCCATGGAAAACGCCGGGCGCATTGCGCAGCCGCCGGTGCCGATGCTGGGCCATGTCACATCAAGCTACAGGAGTCCGGTGCTCGGACGCTCCATCGCGATGGCGCTGGTCGCCGATGGCAGTAACCGCATGGGTGGTGAAGTCGCGGTAGTGACGGATGGCCGTGTCGTCACGGCAACGCTGACCGATCCCTGTTTTTATGACCGGCAGGGAGCAAGGCTCAATGGCTGAGCATTTACGGGCGCGAAGTGTGCTCGCCGATGCCGGCGGTGAAGTTCCGCGCATGTTCGGCGACGCCGCGGCAGTGCGACTGACAGAAGTGCCGCCGGCGGGCGCCATCGTGCTGCGGCTGGATGCTGCGGACGCCAGTGCGCTGCAGCAGGCGCGTGAGGCACTCGGTATTCAACTTCCGCTGACGCCCAACACCTGGCATGGCGAGGGCGACATCACGGTGCTGTGGCAGGCGTACGACGAATGGCTGGCGCTGACCGCCGATGGCCGGCAAACGGAGATGGCGGCACGTCTGACGCAGGCCCTGGCGGGACGCCATGCGGCGGTGACCGATGTCAGTGACCTGCACGCGGAGTTCCTGATCGAAGGTCCGGTCGGCCGCGACCTGCTGCGCAAGGGCTGTGCGGTGGATCTGCATCCACGGGTGTTCGGCACCGGTCATCTTGCGCTGACGGCGCTGGCGCGGGTGCGCGTCGTGTTGTGGCAGACCGGTGACGCACCGGCTTACCGGCTGCGCGTCGAGCGCAGTCATGCGCGGTATTTGTGGGACTGGCTGGCGGATGCCGGCGGCGAGTTTATCGACGGTTGATCAGGCGCTGTTCATCGCGAGCCGCGCAGCCGCACCCGCGGATCGAGCGCGGTGTAGAGCAGGTCCACCAGCAGGTTGATGATGATGAATAAAAACACGATCACCAGCAGGTAGGCGACGATCACCGGGCGGTCGAGTACGTTGATCGAATCGATCAGCAGTTTGCCCATGCCCGGCCACGCGAACACGGTCTCGGTGACCACGGCGAAGGCGATCAGCGATCCGAGTTCCAGTCCGGCGACGGTGACGATGGGAATCAGGATGTTGCGCAGCACGTGCACGCGAACGACATTATTTTCAGGCACGCCCTTGGCGCGGGCAAACCGCACGTAATCCTGCAGCATGGCCTCGCGCGTGCCGGCGCGGGTGAGGCGGATCAGCAGCGACAGCTTGAACAGCGCCAGATTGGTCGCGGGCAGGATCAGGTGGCGGATGCCGTCCCAGGTCAGC
>JAKFUJ010000026.1 GCA_021732805.1 Betaproteobacteria bacterium
GCCATCATTCTGCTGTCGTAGATAAAACCGTGTTCGAGCAGCAACTCCACCGAATGTTGTGACAAATCCCAGCCCGGTGAGCGGTAACCGCGCGCGGTACGCCCTGTCAGCCGCCTGATGCTGTCATTGGCGCGCGCAAGCTCTGTTTGCTCTTCATCGCGTGACAGACTGACTGGCGACCGGTGCGTCCAGCCGTGATGACCGATTTCATGTCCGGCATCAAAAACCTGTTTGCACTGATCCGGGTACGTTTCCAGTGTATGACCGGGAACGAACCACGACGTCCTGATATCGTATTTCCGCAGCAAATCAAGGATGCGCGGCAACGCAACGTTTGGACCGAATTCCCCGCGGGAAATCGGGGAAGGCGAGGTCATTCCCCGCGCGATCCATCCCGAGACCGCGTCAAAATCAAACGTCAGGCATGCGAGATGTCGTCGCGTCATGACGCCGGCTTCCGCTCACGCCACATCAACGATCAGACTCGCATACGGCAGTCCAAACGCCACCGGCGTCTTCAATATCGCGGATGGGCCGGTAACCCAGAAGCGCAAGTTCTTCAAGTTTTGCCGCAACGGCTTCACGCGTAGGCCCGGTCACAATACGACTGCTGCCCAAGTCGACGACCGTGCAGGCCATTACCCGAGCCTTGGGATGTTCGCAACTGGCAAGCCATTTATTGTTGACGCGGGCTATCGGCGAGACTGTCGTGGCGCCCTCCGCAACCAGTCTATCCAGTGCCTCACGCACGCTGCGTTCGGTAAAGCCGGAAATAATCAGATTGGTTCCGGCATCAAACACGCTGGCCGGCTGTTTTTCCAGTTCCGGGTCCGGCTTCTCCAGCGCCAACCCGGATTTGGCCGTAACTTCCTCCACGACGCTGGCCATGAAGTCACGCCGCGTCCGCAAGCGCATCTCGGTTTCAGATGTGCGAAGACCCGAGTGCGCTTCAGCAACGACCGAATAAATTTCGTGAACACGATTGTGTTTGTCCTCGCGCGTACCCTCGAAGTTGAACAACGCGCCGTATTCCCTCGACAGCCGCGACACGACTTCGTAAAACGGGCGGGATACCAGCAACTGCCCGTTTTCGGAAAAATCCATGATCCGTTGCGCGACGTTGATGCCGTCTCCGACAATATTCACCCTGCCGTTGAGATCATTGAGCAGTCGCACCGGCCCCAGATTAATGCCAATGCGCACCGATACGTCGCTGTAATGCTCGCGCATGTCGAGCCCGACAAACAGCGCATCCTCCGGCGGCCCCAGGAACGTCACCGCGGCGCCATCTCCGGTATCCAGCACTATGCGATCCTGCTTCTCCACCGCTTCCAGGGCGCCAAACAGGATGGCGTTGAACTTGCGCTTGACGTCCAGCTGCTCGGAAACAGTCAGTCTGGAATAGTCGCGGATATCGAGAAAAATCACGCTGCAGACCAGCGTGTGGCTCGAACTGTCTGTCATGGCGGGGGTTATTCAGGAACCGGCAGGATTTCGGAAGCAAATTTTAACCCAACTGGCACTGGTTTACTCCGACAGATCCGGCAGAAGGCAATTACCCCCCGAACACGCTATTGGTCAAATTATTGAGTATTTCCAAAAACATGCCTCTGACGAGGCTGTCATGTTTTTGGGAATACTCAATAGTTCTTTTACTGATTTTGCAGGAACAGACGGATGGACCACCAACATGTAATGACCTGAGGTCAGCAAACTGACCGGTGCAAAATCACGCACAAGGTCATATCCGGGTTTGCGAGACTACTGATCATCGCAAAACCGTCCATTGGATGGACAGTCAACAGATGTCATGGCTTTCATGATTGTCCCGTAACAAACGTGGCATTACACTGCAACACCCTGTCGGTCCTTTTACAAAAATTCGCAACTTCCCATGTCTCACTCATGAAAACGATTACGGATTTTCCCCATCGCTGGACAGAAACAGAAGACTGCTGGATCCCCATGCCCGACGGCATAAAACTTGGCGCCAAGCTGTGGTTGCCCGATGTCGCCGCCACACGGAAGGTGCCCACCATCATCGAGGTGCTGCCGTACCGCAAACGCGACATCTATGCGCCGCGCGATGCCATGCATCACCGTTACTTCGCCGGACACGGCTACGCCTGCATGCGCGTGGATATCCGCGGCTCCGGCGACTCCGACGGTCATCAGGGCGTGTTCGCGATGAAGCAGGAGCAGGACGACACACTGGAAGTGCTGAAATGGATCGTCGCCCAGCCGTGGAGTGACGGTCAGGTGGGCATGTTCGGCATTTCCTGGGGCGGCTTTCAGGCCATACAGACCGCCTACCGCGCGCCCAAGGAATTAAAAGCCATCGTGCCCTGCTCGTTTGCACCCGATCGTTATACCTACAGCCAGGTATTCCGCGGCGGCTCCTTACTGCTGCGCTCGATCCGCTGGTCGACGCAGATGTTCGGCTACAAATCGCGCCCGCCGGATCCGCAACTGGTCGGCGACAAATGGCGCTCACTGTGGATGGAACGGCTTGAATACAATACGCCGCAGATCATCTCGGCACTGCAGCACCAGAATTACAGCGGCTACTGGAAAAGCCGCGCGATTGATTTTGATCGTATCCGCTGTCCGTTTTACGCAGTCAGCGGTTGGGCCGACAGTTCTTATGTCGGCGCGGTCGGTGAGGCTCTGACCAAACTCAAAACACCGCGCAAAGGCCTGATCGGCCCCTGGGGTCATCGTTTTCCCTATCTCGGTGTGCCCGGCCCGGCGATCGGTTTCCTGCAGGAGACGCTGCGCTGGTTTGATCACTGGATGCGGGGAAAGGACAAGGGCATCATGCAGGAACCGATGCTCACGGCATGGATGCCGCAGGCAGTACCGGCCAAAAACTATTACCCGGAATCGCCGGGACGCTGGATTGCCGAACCGCAGTGGCCTTCATCGCGGATCAAAGCAAAAAAATACACACTCAACGACGGCGGGCGGTTGTCGGAACGCGCCGGTAAAACGGTAAAAATCGTCGCGCAGTCGCCGCAGACGCTGGGCCTCGACTGTGGTGAGCTGATGCCCTGGTTCCAGCATGGCGCGAGCCCGGAGATGCCTGGTGACCAGCGCGCTGACGACGGAAAATCCATCTGTTTTGACACGGCACCGCTGACCAAAACAATCGAAATCCTCGGCACGCCCGTCGCCACGCTGACCCTGTCCGTTGATCAGCCAACTGCGTTTATCTGCATTCGCCTGTGCGATGTCGCAGCGGATGGCGCATCGACGCGTGTCACCTATGGCGTATTCAACCTGACCCACATCAACGGCGCGGACGAACCGGTGAAACTGGTGCCGGGCCGTCGTTACACGGTGCGCGTGCCGCTGGCGGATACCGGTTATTCGTTCGCCAAAGGCCGCCGCATCCGTGTCGCCGTATCCACCACCTACTGGCCGCTGATCTGGCCTTCACCGGAACCGGTTACGCTGACCTTGCATGCCGGCAAAAGCGCCATCGAACTGCCGGTGCGTCCGCCGCGCAAGGAAGATGCCAAGATCAAATTCAAAGCGGTGGAAGCCGCGCCGCCGTTCAAGCGCACGGCGCTGGCTGCCGGCGGGCGCAATCGTGTCGTGCATACCGACATGGGCAAAAACGAAACCGTGGTCGAGGTTACCGATTCCAGCGGGCGCGGCCGCTACGACGACATCGGCAACCTGATCGCCGAAGCGCGCTCCACCGAGCGTTACCGCATCGTCGAGGGCGACCCTCTGTCGTGCGAAGCTGAAGTTACCTGGAACTGGCTGTTCGAGCGCGGCGACTGGAAGGTGCGCACGCAGATGCGCACCAAAGTTGTCTGCGATAACAACAATTTCATTGTCACTGCACGGCTCGAAGCTTATGAGGACGAACGAAAGATTTTTGAACGTGACTTCTCGGAACCTATCCGCCGCCGCGGGAATTAACAATTATGTCAATAAAATCAATTACTTATAAACATTACTCAAAACTGCTGCCGGTATGGGCCGTTACCGCACTGCTGGTAGTCACGGCATTGCTGCATGCCATCAGCGCCCACGCCCAAGCCTATCCGCGCCGTCCGGTCACCATCGTGGTGCCTTTCCCGCCCGGCGCCGCCACCGACTCGTTTGCGCGCGCCGCCGGCAAACGCATGGGTGAATGGTTGGGCCAGCCATTCATCATCGACAATCGCTCGGGCGCCTCCGGTCGTATCGGCACCGATTTTGTCGCGCGCGCTGCACCCGATGGCCATACCCTGCTGTGGGGAAGCTCGGGCCCGCTGGTGATCAGTCCGGTGTGGGGCGAAGGCAAACCGCCCTACGACACGCTGCGTGATTTTGCGCCGGTCAGCGTCTTTGCAAAAATTCCGTTCATCCTCGTCGTGCATCCGTCTGTTCCCGCAACCAGCCTCAAACAACTGCTTGCCGTGGTCAAGTCGCGGCCCGGCAAACTCACCTACGCATCATCCGGCGTCGGCGGCACCTCGCACCTTGCCGGAGAATTATTCAAATCCATGTCGAAAATCGACCTGTTGCATGTGCCGTACAAGGGCACCGCGCTGTTTGCCACCGAACTGATCGCAGGTCAGGTCGATATGGCCTTCGCCGGACCGACGACCACATTGCCGCACCTGAAAACCGGTCGCATGCGCGGTATCGCCATTACCGGTAGCGAACGTTCGTCGCTGGTGCCGGATATTCCGACGTTGAACGAAGCCGGTGTGCCGGGTTATGAATTCACGCAATGGTATGCCCTGCTCACGCCAGCCAAAGTACCGTCCGAAATTCTTTCCACCTTGCACAGTGCGTTGCTCAAATCCATGGATGATGCTGAGGTAAAAAAACGTGTCAGCGTCGAGGGTGGTGCATTCGCGCCCGGCACGCCGGAGCAGTTCGCCGCGTTTCTCAGAACTGAATTGGATAAAAATGCAAAAATGATCCAGGCTGCCGGACTGAAGCGCGAATAACCGATGCCGACAGGGATGCCGCTTTGCATGTCCTAGCGTACATTCATCGCAGCCCCGCTGCGCCACAGATGATCCCGCCAGTACAGCGCAATCAGCAAGGTTGCGAAAATGCCGAATGTGCAGTAGATCGTCGCCATCGTCACGTAACCGAAATGTGCGATCAGTTGTCCGGCAATCAGCAATCCCGGCAGATTGCCGTAAACCGCCAGCATGCGTATGCCCATGATGCGTCCGCGATAGCGCTCATCAGTCGTGCGCATCAACAGCATGTTGTTGGGGATCAGACCCATGGTCTGCATGCAACCGGCAAGCATCAGCGCCGGAATGCCGGCAGCCGGGTGTGTGGTCTGCGAAAAAACCAGCAGCATCACGAACCAGGCGACGCCGAACCCGAGCATGGCGCGGCCCGGACGAAACAGATGACCGAACCGGCTCATGATGACCGAACCCGTGAGGGCGCCGGTGGCGGCGGAGGCCACCAGGGTGCCGAGCGTGGTCTGGTCGGCGCCATAGACCACCTTCGCCACGTAAGGCATCAGGCCGGTCAACAGCGGAAACGCGGTCAAGTTGAGCAGAAAAGCAAACAGCATGGTTGCCCGCAGCTGCGGTGCGTGCCAGACATAAGACAGGCCCTCCTTCAGCTCGCGCCACGGTGATTTTCGCTGCACGCCGCCTGCCGCCGTGGATGCCGTCACCTCTCCGGCATACCGGGTCAGCACCAGACTACCCACATAAAAGCTGACCACCACCGCATAAGCCGGCCCCATGCCCAGTGTCGCGACCAGCCCCGCGCCGGTCAGCGCGCCGGCGATGCGTGCCGAATCCTGGGTCGTGCGCTGGATGCTCATCGCACTCATCAAGTGCGCCGATGGAATGGTTGCTCCAACCAGTGCGGTACGCACACCGATATCCGATGGTCGCACCAGGCCCAGCACCGCAGTGGTGGCCAGCACGATATAGGGTGTCAGCAAGTCCATGAACGCAAAAACCATCAACAGCCCCGCCAGCACCGCATACAGCGCCCGCATCGCCGACAGCACGTGACGATGACCGATACGATCCCCCATCACGCCGAACATCGGCGACAGCAGTGTACCGATGTATTGCAGCGAGGCAAAAATGGTCAGCATCAGCACTGATTTCGTTTCGACCAGCACATACCAGCCGAGAATCAGGGTTTCCATCTCGAACGCCCACGAAGTGGCGAGATCGGCGGGCCACTGGAAACGGAAACTGCGAACGCTGAACGGCGCCAGTGCCGGTGCCCGCGCCGGTGCGCTCATCGCATCAATCCAGCACCATCAGCCAGTCGACTGCGCTAACACCCTGCGGTCCGGCGAGCACCGGGTTCAGATCCAGCTCAGCCAGCCGCGGTCCTGCCGCGGCGCCGAAACACGACACCGCGCTGATCATCTTTGCGATAGCTGTCCTGTTGACGGGCGGTTTGCCGCGCACGCCGTCGAGGATGACTCTACTTTTTAATTCATCGAGCATGCGCAGGGCCTCGGCTTCGGTCACCGGTGCGGCGCGGAACACCACGTCCTTGAACACTTCGATCAGCACGCCGCCCAGTCCGACCATCACCACCGGGCCGAAGGTCGGATCGCGTTTCAAGCCGATCACCAGCTCC
>JAKFUJ010000379.1 GCA_021732805.1 Betaproteobacteria bacterium
CATTAACTGTAACTAATTGTTTTTATTCATTTTTTTGTGTCGAACTCCTCCTGCCGGCCCCAAAAAATCATGGTAATGTTTGGTCTGAATCGCCACAAACAGAATAAACCTTAAGGGGAGACTTCACCCATGCGCCACATGTCCCGCAGCTTTACCCGGATTTTCTGCACCCTGCTCGCAGGGTCGCTGCTGACTGCCTTCCCAGTCATCGCCGCCGAAGCGGGGGCATACCCGAGCAAACCCATACGCCTGATCGTGCCCTTCCCGCCGGGCGGCGGCACAGATCTGGTTTCGCGCACGATGCAACCGGCATTGAGCGCGACACTCGGTCAGCAGATATTGATCGACAACCGCGGCGGCGCCCAGGGCAGTCTGGGTACTGCGATCGCCGCAACTGCAAATCCCGACGGCTATACCGTGGTCATCGCGGAAATCGGCGCCACCGCGGTGGCGCCGGCGCTGCTGCCCAAACTGAGCTTCAACATCGCCAAAGACTTCGCCGGCATCAGCCAGTTGATCGAACAACCGTACATCATGACCGTGCACCCCAGCATCCATGCGAAAACGCTGGCCGAATTCATCAAGCTCGCGCAAAGCAAACCCAACGCGATGAACTTCGGTTCGGGCAACGTCACCGCACACATTGCACAGGAAGCGTTTTTCGACACCGCCAAAGTCAAGCTGACGCACATTCCGTACCGCGGCTCGGGTCCTTCGGTCGCGGCCGCCGTCGGCGGTGAAGTGCAAACCCTGTTTTCAGGCCCCGGCGCGGCGCTCCCGCAAATCAAAGCCGGCAGATTGCGCGCGCTCGCAGTGACCACCATCAAACGCGCGGCACAATTGCCGGAGGTGCCGACACTGGCGGAACAGGGCTACAAGGGATTTGCCATTTCCGGCTGGTACGGACTGATGGGGCCGGTGGCCATGCCCAAGCCGGCGATTACCGCGCTCAACAAGGCGGTCACCACGGTATTGAACGGCGACACCGGCAAGCTGCTGCGCGACCGCGGCTACGAGCCGGTGCCGACTACACCGGCGGAATTCGAAAAATTCATGCGTTCCGAAATCGACCGCTGGAGCAAAGCGGTCAAGCAGTACGGCATCAAGGCCGACTCGCTGGGCTGATCATGTACGGGAGCGCCGCGCCGCTGCGCGGCCTCCAGTCACTCTTCCGGATCGAAAGCGCGGTCACCGTCAGTCACCGCTGCGCCGGTGGCGCGAACCGCGGCAAAATCAAACAGCCCGCGATCGAGCAGATGTGAGGGCTTGATGTTCTGCAGGCTGGTCAGCACCGTCTCCACGCGCCCGGGATGGCGTTTTTCCCACTCGCGCAGCATCGCCTTCATTTCCTTGCGCTTCAGGTTTTCCTGCGACCCGCACAGCGTGCACGGAATGATCGGGAACTGCTGCAACTGCGCGTAGGCCTCGAGATCGGATTCCTCGCAGTACGCCAGCGGGCGGATCACCACATTGCGCCCGTCATCCGACACCAGTTTCGGCGGCATGGTCTTCAGCTTGCCGCCGTAGAACAGGTTCAGCAAAAAGGTTTCAAGGATGTCGTCGCGGTGGTGACCCAGTGCAATTTTGGTCGCACCCAGCTCCTGCGCCACGCGATACAACACGCCGCGGCGCAATCGCGAACACAGCGAACACATGGTCTTGCCCTCGGGAATCACCCGTTTGACGATGCTGTAGGTGTCCTGTGCTTCGATATGGAACGGCACGCCCAGTTTGCTCAGGTATTGCGGCAGCACATGCTCCGGAAAACCCGGCTGCTTCTGGTCCAGATTGACGGCCACGATGTCGAAACGAATCGGTGCATGTCTCTGCAGATGGAGCAGGATGTCGAGCAGCGCATAACTGTCCTTGCCGCCGGACAGACAGGCCATGACCTTGTCGCCGTCGCGGATCATGTCGAAATCGGCAATCGCCTGCCCGGCCTGGCGGCGCAGGCGCTTGACGAGTTTGTTCGATTCGTACGACGCCTTGCGCTCCTTGTTGCTGCGCGGCGTGATGGTGATGACCTGTGTTTCCACTTGTGTTTCCATATATAAATCCGCAAAGAGTGCCTAACAAAATACCGAATTTCCCTCATACCAACCCTTCTCCCGGGGGGGGAAGGGCTTATATAGCCCTCTCCCTCCGGGAGAGGGATCGAGGGTGAGGGAGCTTTTGGCTACGATTTCGTTCATTTTGTTAGGTGCTCTAAGTCATTCAACGCGTTGGCTGAAAAAATCAGGCCACAATACTGCGTCCGCCATCCACCGCAATCACCTGACCGGTGACATAAGGCGCGGTTGCCAGAAATTCCACGGCCTTCGCAATATCATCAGGCTCACCGGTGCGCTTGAGCACTGTCTGGTTGACGATGCGCTGGCGTTCAATGTCATTCTGCCACGCCGGACCCTCGGGCCAGATGATGGTTCCCGGCGACACGCCATTGACCCGCACCTGCGGCCCGAGTTCGCGCGCCAGCGAACGGGTCAGTGCGAGCAACCCCCCTTTGGCTGTGGTGTAAACCAGATGGTTTTTCATCGGCAGCTCGGCGTGGATATCGATGATGTTGACAATACAACCCTGGGTTTTGCGCAACGCCGGCGCCGCGGCCTGCGACAGAAACAGTGGCGCCTTGAGATTGGTGCCGATCAGGTCATCCCAGGCCCGCTCGTCGATATCACCCACGGGAGTGGCATAAAAACTCGACGCATTGTTGACCAGCACATCCAGTCGTCCAAATGCCGTTAGCGTGTCCTTGATCAGTTGCGGCAACGCGCCGGAAGCCAGCAAATCGGCGCGCGCCAACGCCACGGAATCCGCACGCAATGCATTCAGTTCACGCAACAGCACCTGCGCGTCTTGCACCGAATGATGGTGATTGATCACTACATTCGCGCCGGCGGCATGCAGCCGCCGGCAGATTGCCGCGCCGACGCGCCGCGCACCGCCGGTGACCAGCACCGTTTTGCCGGACAATGCGCCGCTCATGGTCTGCCGCCTGAATCGGGATAACTGTCGTAAATCATTGTTTATTTTATCGTAATATCCCGCGGTGACTGAGTTACCCAAGAATCCGACACTGCCGCAACCGTCCGCGGATGCGCTGGCACTGAGCGCCCGCCTGCAAGCACTGATCGACGACGAAATTCGCGCGGCGGACGGATGGATCAGTTTCGCGCGCTACATGGAGCTGGCGCTATATGCGCCGGGGCTGGGTTACTACAGCGCCGGCAGCCGCAAACTCGGGGCAGCCGGTGATTTCATCACCGCGCCGGAGCTGTCACCGCTGTTCGGGCGCGCGCTGGCGCGGCAACTCGCCGAACTGCTGGCGCAGGACATTCCGGACATTCTCGAACTCGGCGCCGGCAGCGGCGCGCTGGCGGCAGTGCTGCTGCAAGAACTGGCTGCGCTGGGACATCTGCCGCAGCGTTACCGGATACTCGAAGTCAGCGCCGACCTGCGCGAACGCCAAAAGGCGCACCTCTCCGCGACGGTTCCGCAATTTGTCGAGCGCGTGCAATGGCTGGATCAATTGCCCGAACATCTCAACGCAGTGGTCATCGGCAACGAAGTGCTGGACGCGTTGCCGGTGCATCGCGTACGCATGCAGCAGGGCAGGATCGAAGAAATCGGCGTGACCATGCAGGGTAATGGTTTCGCATGGGCCCAGCGTCCGGCGCCCGCCGCCTTGCAGCAGGCCATCGCCGCGCATGCCCTGCCGGATGATTACGAAACCGAGATCAGCCTGGCCGCGCCGGCATTGATCACCAGCCTCGCGCAGCGCCTGACCCGCGGCGCATTGCTGTTCATCGATTACGGTTTTCCGGCGCGTGAATTTTTCCACCCGCAGCGCAATCGCGGCACGCTGATGTGCCACTACCGCCATCACGCGCACGACGATCCGTTCCTGTGGCCGGGTCTGCAGGACATCACCGCGCATGTCGATTTCAGCGCCGTCGCGCACGCCGGCGCAACGCTCGATCTGCTGGGTTACACCGGGCAGGCGCAATTCCTGATCAACTGCGGCATCACCGAACTGCTGGCCGCGGTACCTGCCGCGGACGCCGCGCGTTACGCGCCGCTGGCCGCGCAGGCGCAAAAACTGCTGTCACCGGCGGAAATGGGCGAACTGTTCAAGGTCATCGCGCTGGGCCGCGGCGTCACTGCACCGCTGGCGGGATTCCGCCGCGGTGACCGCTCGCACACCCTGTAGTCGGCCCGGCAACTTCCGTTATCATCTCATTCACCTTCTAACAGAGTACCGTTCGGGCTGAGCCTGTCGACGCCCCGCATCATGGTTCCGCCCTTCGACATCTCAGAGCCTGCCCCGGACTTGATCCGGGGGCGAACGGAAATACGGAAAGCTCCGGTGGCCAACTCCATCATCCGCCTGTTTGCGTTTTTTTCAGCCGCCTTGCTGACCGGCGGCCCGGCGCTGGGCGCGGAAACGCCCACCGTGGCGCAAGCCGAGTACCAATGGTCGCAAAGCCCGCACGGCCGCATGCTCGAACGCATCCTGCCGCCGTCGATCACGCCCGCGCAATTGCCGGAGCCGAAAAGCGCCGGCGCGCGACTGACTGCGCGCTACTGCGTGCAATGCCATTACCTGCCCAACCCGCAGATGCACACCGCCGCGCGCTGGCAACCGATCATCGAGCGCATGGTGTGGCGCATGGAGGGCAAGGGCAACCTGGGCAAGCTGATGCAGGACATGATGGCCGGCGTTGAAGCGCCGTCCGATGCTGAAGCTGCAACACTCGGCGCCTATCTGGCCAGACACGCACAGCGCGCAATCGATCCCAAGCATCCGGCGCTGGCGACCACTGCCGGACAGATCTACAGCATCGCCTGTTCACAGTGCCACGCGCTGCCGGATCCGCAACGCCATACCGCCCGCGAATGGCCCTCAGTAGTGCAACGCATGAAAGGCCACATGGCGTGGGCCAACACCGTGGTCGGTTCGCCGGAACTGCGTACCAATCCGGTACTGGAGACGGCGGAAATCGTCAGGCTGTTGCAGCGTTACGCACGCACCGACACTCGACGGTAGAAGCTGCGACATTCAAACTTGCTGATTACTCACTTGAAAAAAGCGGCGGCGGAAAAGATCATCGCGCTTTAAGTAATCTTTTCATGCGCAAGACCATTTCATCACGGTCGATGCGTGATCCTGCGACATCAAGCACCAATTTCTCCCAATCATCGACGACACGCCCGGGCAAATCCGGATCTGGAAGCAAACCGTTGACTTGCAGAAACACCAGACTGGCCGCAAGCGCCGTCCGTTTGTTGCCATCGACGAATGGATGATTGCGGCACAAATAAAAAAGGTACGAAGCCGCAATCTCCTGCGGATCAGTAATCAGCGGTTTGCCACCAAAGGAGGCCTGGGGCGCAGCAACGGCGGACTCCAGCAACGCGCGATCACGCAATCCTGGGCCGCCGCCATGCGCCGCCAGCACCTCGCCATGAATGGCGAGGACTGCCGCAACATCGAGGTGAACCAATAATTGATCAGGCAAGACGCTTGAACAGTTCGGAATTGCGGCGGATCACATCCCGGGCACTGGCCGCGGCATCACTGGCAGCAATCGTCTGGCGCAACGGCGTGAGAACCACCGCTCCGCCCTCATGCACAGTGACATTGACCTGATCGCCAACTTTGAGACCGGTCAGTTCACACAACGCGGTATCGAGGATCAACCCCTGTGAATTGCCGACTTTAGTGATGGTTTTGAGCATGGCGCAGCCTTTATAAAACAATGTTTAACCATAGGCTACGCCAGTATGCCAAGCAAGGCAATATCAACTAACTCATTGTTTTTAATATTTATTTAAATCATTGCGGCCCGATGTTCCGCCTTAAAGCGACAGATTGCAATCGCTTTAAGATCACGGTTTGTGATCTTAAAGCTGCGCACTCCTTCGACTGGATCGAATTTACAAATTCAGAAATGCATTAACTTGGAAGCGCCGTTTCATTTTCTGCGCCGCGTTCCTGGCTAGACTTTCGGCACCGCCATGCCGCGCTGCACCGCCGGACGCCTGGAAAGTTTGTCGTACCAGCGTTTGACGCCGGGAAAGTCGTTGAGATCAACCTTGTGCCATTCGTGGCGTGCGATCCACGGATAGGTCGCCATGTCGGCGATGGTGTATTCGCCGGCCAGCCATTCGTGGCCAACGAGGTGTTTGTCGAGCACGCCGTACAGGCGCCGTGTTTCATTGACATAACGCTCGATGCCGTACGGCACCGGCTCTTTCGCTGCGCGCAGGAAGTGGTGGGCCTGGCCGAACATCGGGCCGACACCGCCCATCTGGAACATCAGCCACTGCAATGCATCGTAACGGCCGCGCACCGCCTGGGGCAGAAACTTGCCGGTTTTGCCGGCGAGATAGATCAGGATGGCTCCGGACTCCATCAGCGAAATCGGTTTGCCGTCGGGACCGTCGGGATCGACGATCGCCGGGATTTTGCTGTTGGGATTGATGGCAACGAATTCGGGTTTGAACTGATCACCCTGGCCGATGTTGATCGCGTGCGTGGTGTACGGCAGGCCGCACTCCTCGAGCATGATGGA
>JAKFUJ010000277.1 GCA_021732805.1 Betaproteobacteria bacterium
AGTTTGCCCGTTACTGGGTGGTTGCCGTACTCACCGTATAGCTGTAATACCGGTCATGCTGCATTGCGTTAAACTGCCGTCCGGTCGCCGCCTGCGACGCAGGCCACCTGCCTCCACTCATCATTCATCACTCCGCGCTCCGCACTGCCTAATGACCGCCCGCCTGAGAGAAATCCCCTACAACTACACCTCGTTCTCGGACCGCGAGATCGTGATCCGGCTGCTCGGCGCGGCGCGCTGGGAACTGCTCAACGAACTGCGCGCGCAGCGCCGCACCGGGCGCTCGGCGAAGATGCTCTACGAAGTGCTGGGCGACATGTGGGTGGTCAAGCGCAACCCGTACATCGAAGACGATCTGCTCGGCAACCGCAAACGGCGCGCCGCGCTGATCGAAGGCATGCGCAGCCGGCTCGCCGGCATTGAAGAACGACGAGACAGCCCCGACCCGCGCGTCACCGAACTGCTGGTGGCCGCACGTTCCGCAGTCGATGATTTCGAAGCCGGATTCGAAGAAATACTGGTGCTGCGCCGGCGCACGCTGGCGCGCCTGTCACGCGCCACCCACCGCGACAACGTGCAATTCGACGGACTGGCGCGGGTATCGCATGTCACCGACGCCACCGACTGGCGCATCGAATATCCGTTTGTCGTCATCAACCCGGACAACGGCGACGAAATCGCCGCCATCGTCGCCGCCTGCATCGAACTCGGCCTGACCATCATTCCGCGCGGCGGCGGCACCGGCTACACCGGTGGCGCGATTCCGCTGACGCGGCTATCGGCAGTGATCAACACCGAAAAGCTCGACACGTTGACCGCTATCGAGCAAATCACGTTGCCCGGGACCGCCATCCCCGTTTCAGTCCTGCGCTGCGGCGCCGGCGTGGTCACGCGCCGCGCGATGGAGGCCGCCGATGCTGCAGGACTGGTATTCGCCTGCGATCCGACTTCGGCGGATGCCTCCTGCATCGGCGGCAACGTGGCGATGAATGCCGGCGGCAAAAAAGCCGTGCTGTGGGGCACCGCACTGGACAACCTGGCATCCTGGAAGATGGTGACACCGGATGCGCAGTGGATGCTGGTCGAGCGCCTGGATCACAACTTCGGCAAGATTCATGACATCGCCACCGCCCGTTTTCGCGTCACGCGCTACGCGCGCGACGGCGCTGCAGACGGTGCACCTGAAATCCTCGAAATTCCCGGATCGACTTTCCGCAAGCACGGCCTCGGCAAGGACGTCACCGACAAAGTGCTGGGCGGCCTGCCCGGTATCCAGAAGGAAGGCTGTGACGGCCTCATCACCGAGGCCACGTTTGTACTGCATCGCATGCCCCCGGCGATACGCACGGTATGCCTGGAATTTTTCAGCGCGGTACGCGAGGCCGTCCCGTCCATCGTTGAAATCAAGCGTTACCTCGACGGCAATCCCGACGCCATACTGGCCGGACTGGAACACCTCGACGAGCGTTACGTAAAAGCAGTCGGCTACGCCACCAAATCCCGCCGCGCCGGTCGTCCGAAAATGGTGCTGGTCGGCGACATCGTCGGTGAAAACGAAGACGCCGTCGCTGCCGCCGCATCGCAGGTGGTGCGGCTGGCCAATGCGCGTGGCGCCGAAGGGTTTGTTGCCGTCTCGGCCGAGGCACGCAAGACGTTCTGGCTGGACCGCGCGCGCACCGCCGCCATCGCGCGCCATACCAATGCCTTCAAGATCAATGAAGACGTGGTGATCCCGCTGGAACGGCTGGGTGAATATTCCGACGGCATTGAAAGCATCAACATTGAACTGTCGATCCGCAACAAGCTGCGCATCCTTGATGCGGTCGCTGCGGTGATCAGTGGCGAACTGCCGGTCATGCAACAGGATATCGCCGTGGCCGCAGCCGAGGTTATTGGCGACCGCGCTGAGCGCGCGCAGGCGCTGATCGCCGAAACCCGCGGGCGCTGGCAATGGCTGCTCGACCATCTCGACACGCCGCTGGCAGACCTGCGTGAAAAGCAGGGTGAGTCATTGCGCTTTTACTCATCACTCATCACTCATCATTCATCACTTTTTACCGCGCTGCAGGATCACACCGTGCGCGTGTCATGGAAAGAAGAAGTGCGCGCGCATCTCGCCGACATCTTCAGCGGACGCCCGTTCGCCAAAGTCATCGACGCCATCGACGGCGCGCACCGCCAGGCGCTGCGCGGACGCGTATTCGTCGCGCTGCACATGCACGCCGGCGACGGCAACGTGCATACCAACATCCCCGTCAATTCCGACAACTACACCATGCTGCAGGAAGCAGCCGACGCCGTGGCGCGCATCATGCGCCTGGCCGAATCGCTGGACGGCGTGATTTCGGGCGAACACGGCATCGGCATTACCAAGCTCGAATTCCTGCCTGAAGATAGGGTCGCGGCTTTCCGCGACTACAAGGGCAAGATTGATCCGCACGGCCACTTCAACAAGGGCAAGCTGCTGGCCGGCGCCGATCTGCGCAACGCCTACACGCCGAGCTTTTCATTGCTCGGCGCGGAAAGCCTGATCCTAGAACACTCCGACGTCGGCGCCATCGCCGCCTCGGTCAAGGACTGCCTGCGCTGCGGCAAATGCAAGCCGGTATGCGCAACCCATGTACCGCGCGCCAATCTGCTCTACAGCCCGCGCAACAAGATTCTCGCCACCAGCCTGCTGATCGAAGCGTTTCTGTATGAAGAGCAGACCCGGCGCGGCATTTCGCTGGAGCATTTCGACGAGTTCGGCGATGTCGCCGACCACTGCACGGTCTGCCACAAGTGCCTGAACCCGTGCCCGGTGGACATCGATTTCGGCGACGTCTCGATCGCGATGCGCAATTTCCTGCGTCAGCACGGCAAGCGGCGTTTTAACGCCGGCGCGAAAGCCGCGATGTTTTTCCTCAACGCCACCGACCCGCGTACCATCAACATCACGCGCAAATTGATGATCGACTGGGGATTCAAGGTGCAGCGCGTCGCGCATGGCGCGGCCAAAGCCCTGGGCCTGACCGGCAGGCAGGTGCGGCGCCCGCCGGCAACCACCGGCAAACCGCAGGTGCGCACCCAGATCATCCACTTCATCAACAAGCCGATGCCCGGCAAACTGCCGAAAAAAGCCTCGCGGGCCCTGCTCGACATCGAAGATGCACGCATGGTGCCGGTGATCCGCGACCCGGCCAAAATCACCGAAGACTCCGAAGCGGTGTTTTATTTTCCCGGCTGCGGTTCCGAGCGGCTGTTCAGCCAGGTCGGCCTTGCCACCCAGGCCATGCTGTTCAATCTCGGCGTGCAGACGGTACTGCCGCCGGGTTATCTGTGCTGCGGCTATCCACAGACGGCTGCGGGCGAGGAGGCCAAGGGCCAGGCGATCACCACCGCCAACCGCGTGCTGTTCCACCGGGTCGCACACACGCTGAATTACCTCGACATCAAAACCGTGATCGTGTCCTGCGGCACGTGCATGGACCAGTTGCAGAAATACGAATTTGAAAAAATCTTTCCGGGATGCCGGCTGCTCGACATCCACGAATATCTGCTCGAGCGCGACGTCAAACTCGAAGGCGTCACCGGCACACGCTACATGTACCACGATCCCTGCCATACGCCGATGAAAACGTACTCACCGATGAAGGTAGTTAATGCGCTGATGGCCGCGCCAGTAGCACTCAACGAACGCTGCTGCGGCGAGTCCGGCACGCTCTCTGTGACCCGCCCCGATATCTCGACGCAAGTGCGTTTTCGCAAGGAAGTGGAAATGCGGCGCGGTGCTGAACAATTGCGCTCGGGCAGCGATGAACCGCTGAAAATCCTCACGTCCTGCCCGTCATGCCTGCAGGGACTCGCACGCTTTTCACCCGATACCGGCGTCGAAGCCGATTACATTGTGGTTGAAATGGCGCACCACCTGCTCGGGAAAAACTGGATGGAAGATTACGTAGCGCGCGCCAACAATGGCGGAATTGAGCGGGTTTTGCTGTAATTGGTGATATTTGCCACACTTTGCTGCGCGGCAGTTGTCGTAGAACGGCAACATGTGACATATTTGTTTGGTAGATTCCTCCTATGACCTGAATATACGTACCCGCTAAACATTGGGATACGTCATGGCCACTGTCTTGAGCGCTACTCCTGGACTTCTGAAAATCGCCGACCTTGCGGGAACAAAATCGTTTCTCGCCCAGATTGCCGCTGCGTTACCCGCGCAACGTCAGGCGCAGTTGCTGACCCAGTTGAAACTGCTGGTTGACGCCGGAGTCCCTGGCGGAGAACGCCTGCGTATCCTCGAAACACTGCGCGACACCACGCTGGAAGCCCAGCACACCCGCAGCCGCGAATACTGGGGCCGACCGGTGCCGTTCGATGCCGACACCCGCGAAATCTTTGAGCGCAGCATTGCTTTATGGCGCGCGCTGGCCGATGCCTATGAATCGCTGATTGCGGACATGGCGGATGCCGCGCCGGAACTGGCGGAACATGCCGAGGTCGTTTGTTATCGCGCATTGCGCTGCACCGGCTTCGCGATGACCGCCCACAACCGCGCCTATCACGCGGTCCCCGGCGCGCTGTGGGAACAACTGCACCGGCTTTATGCCTTTGCCGAAAGTGCCGAGGTCACCGACACTCCGGTTGCCGAAGGCGAAGGCCGCAGCACCGTCAATCTCGCCTACCTGCAGATCGTACTCGCGCAGCGTGCCAACCCGGACTCCCTGTCGCTGTTGCAAATGAGCGCTGTAGACCGCGTGCTGGCGCAGTGGGTTTCATTGGGCAAACTTTCGGCAGCCCCCGTGGTCGCCGACCGCGAAAAAGCTCTCGCCGTGGATCTCGGTTCGGCGCAGGGCGCGCGACGTCCGAAAAATTTGTCCGGCGACAACCTGCGATATCTCGATCTGGAAAAAATAGGGGTACAGCTACGACAAACCGCGATCGCCCTGAAGACCCAAAGCCCGGACAAGTTGGGGCTGGGCCTGATTCCGCGCGAAATCTGCGAAAAACTGATTCTCAGCCTGCACACCGAATGGCTGGTCCCGGGAACCGGCCGCGGCGATGACCGTAAAACCACCGCCTTCAACGTGCTGATGTCGAGCACGATTGCCGCGATGCATTACAACATCTGCGGCAAGCCTTTTGCGCCGCCGGACGCCGGACTGTCGTCGCGGGCCCGCTTCGAAATGGCGGGATTCGAACGGGTGGACGGGCCGTCTGTCGGCGAAGCCTCTGCGCGCAGCCGTACGCTGGAAACCTGGATCGTCGTCAATCAGAGCCCCTCCGGCATTCTCGGCAAATGCAACAATCCGTCGAGCGACGCGCGCCTGACGCACAACCAGTTGCTGGGGCTGGTTGCGCCCAACGGCAAAACCTTTATCGGCCTTGCGCAGCGCTTGTTGGTCGCAACCGACGGCTCAATCTGGCTCGGCTTCCAGCTGCTGCGCACCAAGGCGCAGGCGGTTGCTGCGCGTGTGTCCAACAACGACACGCCCTACGACCGCGCGCTGCTGCTCGACGGCGGTCCTGGCAATAACGAATCACCGACAATACTGGTCAGCCCCGGCACCTACGGACCCAGCCGCATACTCGATCTGCACGACGGCCAACCACCGCGTCCCATCCGCCTCACCGCCCTCGTTGACAGTGGCTCCAATTTCGAGCGCGCAACCTACACTGCCGTTTGAGCGGGTCGTTCACGCTGCAAGCGCCGCCGGCGCCGGGTTTTTCTCGCCGGACTATACCGGTGCGCGCTCCCGCTTTCGTGCTGCTGCGCTGCGCGCCGGCGCGGTTCTTGATGCGCTGCCGCTTGCCGCCCGCGGCCCGCATGACGAATCCCTGACCATCGACATTGCCTGGCTGGGCGCCCGGCGCCCGCGGCAGGTGGTTTTGCATGTCTGCGGCGTACATGGTGTGGAAGCTTTTGCCGGCTCAGCGGTGCAGCTTGCGCTGCTTGCGGCGCCCCCACCGCTGCCTGCTGACTGCGCACTGATTTTCATCCATGTGCTCAACCCGTACGGCATGGCATGGCTGCGACGGACCAACGAGCACAATGTCGATCTCAACCGTAATTTTCACATCGACAACGGCGTCTGGACCGGCGCGCCCCCCTTGTACAAACGTCTCGACGCATTGCTCAATCCCGCGTCGTTCCCCGCGCGCGATGCGTTTGCGCTGCGCCTCGGCATCGCCGGCCTGCGTCACGGCGTGCGCGCGGTACGCCAGGCCATCGCTCACGGCCAGCACCGTTATCCGCGCGGATTGTTCTACGGCGGCGCCGAACTGCAACCCGGCGCGCAACTGTTTATCGACTGGCTGCAGATGCAACTGGGCACAGTCGAAAGATTGTTCGCGATCGACCTTCACACCGGACTGGGTCCGCACGCCGGCGACACACTGATCACCGAACCCGGCGTCGGCACTGTGCCGCTTCCGGAGCTGAGCCGCGCACTGCAGCGCCCGCTGACCGGCGGCAGCACGGCGCCAGCGGCCTACACGGTGCGCGGCAGCCTGGGCGCAGCGCTGCCGCGGCTGCTGCCTGCTGCGCGAGTTGAATTTGTTTTGC
>JAKFUJ010000169.1 GCA_021732805.1 Betaproteobacteria bacterium
GCCGACCGCCGAGCGCAAGCGCAAGCTGGCCGCCGCAGTCAAGCGCACACACAAACGCCTGCGTTCGCAACTGCTGCAGCCGAAGCTGTACTAAGTTACTGTAATAAGCTGTAAAGCAAGACAGACCGGCGCGCCGTTCCGGCCGTCAAAGGGTGCAGGGGTTTCAGCCTCGCACCCTTTTGTCATTTCTGGAGTTCAGCCATGTCCCTGCGTGAACAGATCAATGATGACTTGAAGGCTGCAATGCGCGGCGGTGATGTCGTGCGCCGCGACGCCATCCGTCTGCTGCTCGCGGCGCTTAAGCAGCGCGAAGTCGATGAGCGTAAAACGCTGACCGATGCCGATGTGCTGGGCATCATTGAAAAAATGCTCAAGCAGCGCCGTGATTCGATCAACCAGTTCGAGCAGGGTGGCCGGCAGGATCTGGCGGACAAGGAAAAACAGGAACTGGTGTTGTTGCAGGCGTACATGCCGCAGGCGCTGAGCGATGATGAAATCGCGGCTGCGGTTGCAACCGCTGTGGCCGAAACCGGCGCTGCCGCACCAGCGGACATGGGCAAGGTAATGGCTGTGCTGAAACCGAAGCTGGCCGGACGCGCCGACATGACCAAAGTGTCCAGTGCGGTGAAGGCGCACCTCATAAAATCATAAGTAATTGTTTTTATTTATTTTATTTGAATTTGCCGGCAACGGCTGCAATCATCGCTGAAGCAGCGCACTACCCTATAATTCCCTGATGCCCGGGGCCTGCAGCAGGCCCCGGCTTCCGGAGTGGAGCAAGTTGCCGCACGCATGATTCCGCAGTCGTTCATTCAGGATTTGCTCGGCCGGGTCGACGTCGTCGAAGTCGTCGATCGCCATGTCAAACTCAAGCGCAGCGGCGCCAATTATTCGGCGTGCTGCCCGTTTCACACCGAAAAATCCCCATCGTTCACTGTCAGTCCGACCAAGCAGTTCTATCACTGCTTCGGTTGCGGCGCGCACGGCACCGCCATCGGCTTCATGATGGAGTACAGCAGCATGGGTTTTGTCGATGCGGTGAAGGATCTCGCGCAAAGCGTCGGCATGCAGGTGCCGGTAGAGGCGCGTTCCGAACAGGCGCAGCGGCGTGCCGAAGAAGGCCCGAATCTGTACGGCGTGCTGTTGCAGGCCGCGCAGTTTTATCGCGATCAACTGAAAAGTGCGCCACAGGCGATTGAATACCTGAAGCGCCGCGGCCTGTCAGGGGATATCGCCAAACATTTCGGTATCGGCTACGCGCCGGATGGCTGGCAGAACCTCGAGCAGGTGTTCAGCAATTATGCTGACAAGTCGCTCGATGCCGCAGGGTTGGTAAAGCAGAATGAGGAAGGCCGGCGTTACGATGTGTTCCGTGATCGCATCATGTTTCCGATTGTCGATGTCCGCGGCAACATCATCGGATTCGGCGGTCGGGTGCTGGGAGAAGGAGAGCCTAAATATCTCAATTCCCCGGAGACACCGGTATTCGAGAAGGGGCGCGAACTCTACGGCTTGTTTCAGGCGCGACGCGCGATCCGCGATGCCGGCTGCGTGATTGTGGTTGAAGGCTACATGGACGTGGTGGCGCTGGCGCAGGCGGGTGTCGAATATGCGGTGGCAACGCTGGGCACGGCGACCACGCCAGTACATGTGCAAAAACTGCTGCGCCAGTCCGATGAAGTGGTGTTCTGTTTCGACGGTGATGCTGCCGGTCGCCGCGCCGCATGGCGAGCGCTGGAAAACAGTCTTGCGCATCTGGTTGACGGCAAGCAGTTGCGTTTCCTGTTCCTGCCGGACGGCGAAGATCCCGATACTTATGTGCGGTCCAACGGCAAGGCTGCATTTGAAGGTTTGCTGGGCAAGGCGGTGCCGCTGTCCCGGTTTTTGCAGGACGAACTGCGTTCCGGTGTGGACATCAGCGCCTCTGAAGGCCGCGCCAAGCTCATGCAGCAAGCGAAACCGTTGGTGAAACAGATTGCAGCGCCGATGTTGTCATTGCTGATCCGCAAGGAGCTGGCGCAGCTCGTCGGAGTGTCGCAGCAGGAGCTTGATACGCAGTTCGACATCAGGAATCAGCCCGCACAGGGCCCGGCCCGGCGGGTCGCCCCGGATGCGCGGTCGATACTGCGCACCGTTCTGGAATTACTGGTACTGGAACCCCAGCTGGCGGTGCTGGTCAGCCGTCGCGATCTTGCCGAGGCGGCAGGCTTGCCCGGCGTGGACCAGGACGAACTGCAGGTGCTGGACGCCGTGCTTGAAGTCATTGGTTTTGGCCAGGCGCCGGTTAATCTCGGGGAGGTATTTCGCGGTTTGCCGCACGAAGCCCTGGTCCGGCAGGCCGAGATTGGCGCGTTGCGCTGGCAGGACCGGCTGCTGGAGCCGGCAGAACTCGAAGCTGAATTCAAGGGGGCCTGGGAGCAGGCTATGGTCTTGATTCGTAAGGCAGGGGTGAACGCTTTACTGGAGAAATCAAAACGGCAGGCGTTGAGTTCTGAAGATCAGGCCCAATATCGTCTTTTGCAACAAGCACTTAGCATGCCAGCCAGCAAGTGAAAAGGTTGGTGGTTTGCGTTATAATTTCAGGCTTTTTCACTGAACCATCGCCCGGCGGAGCCTAATCCATGGCCAAGCAATCCAAAGCAACCAAATCCAAAGCAAAAAACGCCAAAGCAAAAAACGCGAAAGCGAAAGGCGTTAAAGCCAAAAGCGCCGTACGTGTCAAAACCGGGGCGTCCAAGTCCGCTGCCAAGGCAAAATCGCGTGTTACGACAAAAAGCAAGGTTGTGAAATCGAAGGCGGTACAACGTGCCGCCAAACCAAGGACCGGCGCCAGGGGTGTAGCCAAAACCAAGGGCAAGTCCGCGCCGAAAGCGGTGGCCAAGTCCAAAGCGGTATTGCGCAAGGAACAGCAACGCCTGGCGAATTTCAAGGCGGTCGCAAAGCAGGCGCTGGCCAAGGTCAAAGCGGCCGCTCAGAAACTCGACAAGGCTGCTGTGCAACAACCTGCGGCGCTTGCTGCAAAAGCGGGCGGAAAGCGGCCTACGCGCGGATTGACGGCGCGTGAACGCGCACTGGTCAAGGAGTTTGAACGCCGCGAACTGTCGCCGGCAGATGCCGAGGCACGACGCCTGCGGCTGAAAAACCTGGTGGTACTCGGCAAGGAACGCGGTTACCTGACCTACGCGGAAATCAATGACCACCTCCCCGATGACATGCTTGACGCCGAAGCCGTCGAAAACATCATCGGCATGATCAACGACATGGGCATCCAGGTTTACGACGAAGCGCCGGATGCCGAGACGCTGCTGATGTCGGAATCGACGCCGGCAGTGGCTGACGAGGACGCGGTGGAGGAAGCTGAAGCGGCACTGTCCACGGTGGATTCCGAATTCGGTCGCACCACCGATCCGGTACGCATGTACATGCGCGAGATGGGCTCGGTTGAACTGCTGACGCGTGAGGGCGAGATCGAAATTGCAAAGCGCATCGAAGATGGCCTCCGCCACATGATCCTGGCTATTTCCGCCTGTCCGACGACGATTGCTGAAATCCTCGCGCTCGCTGAAAAAATCGAGAAAGAGGAGATGCGCGTCGACGATGTGGTCGACGGTCTGGCCGATCTTGAAATGAAAGCAGCGATCGTCGAGGAAGTTGCCGAAGAGGAAACCACCGAGGAAGCCGACGGCGACGCAGAGGATGCCGAAGACGATGACGGCGCTGCCAGCGCAGCCGCTGCCGCAGCCGATCTGGCGCGCCTGAAGGAAGCCGCGCTGGTGCACTTTTCCAGCATCCGCAGCAATTACCAGAAAATGATGCGCGCATTGCAGAAGCACGGCTCGCGCGGACGGCCGTACATCCAGGCGCGGGAAGCCATTTCCGAAGAACTGATTAAAATCCGGTTCGCGGCGAAACAGATTGAAGGCTTGTGTGACTGCGTGCGCAAACTGGTTGAAGAAGTGCGGACGAATGAGCGCACGATCATGGCGCTGTGCATCGACAAGGCACGCATGCCCCGTCAGCATTTCATCAAGGAATTCCCGGGCAAGGAAACCAGCGCTCGCTGGATCCGCAGTGAGGTCGAGTCCGGCAAGCCGTGGAGCGAGGCGCTATCGCGCTTCGAACCGGCGGTAATCGAACAACAGCAGAAGCTGCTCGACCTGCAAAGTCGCATCGGCATTCCGATCAAGGAACTGAAGGAAATCAACCGCCAGATGACTTCCGGCGAGGCCCGCGCACGGCGCGCCAAGCGGGA
Source organism: Betaproteobacteria bacterium (assembly GCA_021732805.1). Lineage (GTDB taxonomy): Bacteria > Pseudomonadota > Gammaproteobacteria > Burkholderiales > SG8-41. The sequence goes on from JAKFUJ010000169.1 coordinate 4,253, forward strand.
GATGACCGAGGCCAACCTGCGCCTGGTGATCTCGATCGCCAAGAAATACACCAATCGCGGCCTGCAGTTCCTCGATCTGATCCAGGAGGGCAACATCGGCCTGATGAAAGCCGTGGACAAGTTTGAATACCGCCGCGGCTACAAGTTTTCGACCTATGCGACGTGGTGGATCCGCCAGGCAATCACGCGCTCAATTGCCGACCAGGCGCGCACCATCCGCATTCCCGTGCACATGATCGAGACCATCAACAAGATGAACCGCATTTCGCGGCAGATCCTGCAGGAAACCGGTTCCGAGCCGGATCCCGCGACGCTGGCCGAGAAAATGGAAATGCCCGAGGAAAAAATCCGCAAGATACTGAAGATTTCCAAAGAGCCGATTTCAATGGAGACGCCGATCGGCGATGATGATGATTCACATTTGGGCGATTTCATCGAAGACCAGTCGACGATGGCGCCGAGCGATGCCGCGGTTTACGGCAGCCTGCGCGATGTCACCGGCGACGTGCTGGATACGTTGACGCCGCGCGAAGCCAAGGTGCTGCGCATGCGCTTCGGTATCGAGATGAACACCGATCACACGCTGGAAGAGGTCGGCAAGCAGTTCGATGTTACCCGCGAACGCATCCGGCAGATCGAGGCCAAGGCGCTGCGCAAGCTGCGCCATCCTTCGCGCTCCGAACGGTTGCGCAGTTTCCTCGACAACGAGAATTGAGATTTTCCGGTGCGGCCATGCGCGGTGCGCCGGATTCGCTGATCAGGGCCTGGCAGGGTACCCCCCCCCATTTTTAGCATCTGCCAGAAGTGGGGTTAAGCAGCGAGCCTCAATTTCTGCGTGGGCGTGATGCCGCCCAAAGCCATATTCGGCCGTTCGTGATTGTATGTCCATAACCAGGGGTGGCCGATGCCGGTGAAGCCTCCACTACAATTCATCCAGAGAGGAAAACCTACCCAGAACGCCTACATCGAACGCTTCAATCGTACTTACCGCCGCGGCGTATTGGACTGCTACGTCTTCAACTCGCCGGCGGAAGTCCGTGCGATCACTGAGGACTGGCTTGAGCACTACAACCATCGTCGGCGCCATGAATCACTCGGTCGCATCCCATCGAAGTCCTATCCTGTGACAAAATCCCCTAACAGGTTGTTGAAAAAGTGATGCGCGAGCGCGTGGGGAGCGAAGCGACCAAGCGCACACGCGTGCAAATCTTTGATTTTATGAGGGTTGAAAAATCGATCATGCCAAGTTGAAGCGATGTTCTGGAGTTTTTCAACACCCTGTTAACCTCTGCTTTCGGCTGGATCGAAAAAACGGGGAGGCTTCAACTGCGTTTATTTTCTTTACGAGGGTCGTTAGCTCAGTCGGTTAGAGCAGGGGACTCATAATCCCTTGGTCGTTGGTTCGAGTCCAACACGACCCACCAATTGGGTTGCGGGCGGAAGAGGTTCGCGAGAAATGCTGCACCATATCCGGTAATGATGACGCACTGAGATGGTGCGTCGTGCACCATAATTGAGCTAGAGAACGATTACAGAGGTACGATTCCCGCTCGCGACAGCAAAATTTCCGCGCTGTCGTTCCAGACCCCCATTTGGACAATCTTGCCGTTGCGTAGCAGGTAACGATCGACATAACGATTGCCTGAGAAGGGCGTGCCGTCCAGCCACTCCCCGTATAACGATCCTATGCTGTAAACGACTGTTTCTTCAGCAGTTCCGCCCGTAACGACTTCGGTGCGTTCGAATTTCTTTTTGACCCATTTGTAGCGGCTTTTGTTGAATGCCGCCGCCTCTGCCGGGTCTTTCATTTTGCGGCCGCCGGTGAAGGTGATATCGAGTTCGGCATCGATGAATGCCCTGGCGGCAACCGGATCAGGAATCATCAGGGTCGTCAGATAGGCCTCAACAATCGCTGCCGGATCATCGGGTTGCACGGCACGTTTGAAGTCGGCGTCAGAAGTCATGGTCATCAGTCCGTTGGTCCATGCCCGGACTTTAGCAAGAGTTGCTCCATCACGTCGAACACGGCACAGGCTTGGCATACCGCTTGCTTTTATGGCTATGTAATCAACATCAATCCGACTTCGAGGAGATCACGATGAATTTCAAAAGCGTTTTTTCACGCGCCAACCGTCTGCTGCGTTATGCGGCTTTCGCGGTGGTACTGGGATTTTCTGTCGCCGCCGGCGCTCAGGAGACGATCAAGATCGGGCTGATCACCGCACTTTCCGGACAATCTGCGCGGGCGGGGGAGGCAATTACCCGAGGCCTGACCATTGCGATTG
>JAKFUJ010000021.1 GCA_021732805.1 Betaproteobacteria bacterium
AAACGCCGTCAGCGTAACCTGCTCAGCTATGACAGCCCGACCTTCGGCGGCTTCCAGGTGATGGGTGCGTTCTCCTCGACCAACAGCTCGACCGCGACGACGAATACGGCAGCCGGCGCCAAGCCGCGCATCTGGTCGCTCGGCGCCACGTTTAAACGCGCCGGCTTTGACCTCGGCGTCGGCTACGAAGAGCACACCAAAGCCTATCCGAACGTGGCGCAACCCGGGCTTTCCACGTTCGCCGGTGACGAGAGCGGCTACCACGTCTCCTTGGCCTATACCCTCGGTCCGGTGAAATTCGGCGGCGTCTTTACCGAGCAGGAAGCCGATACGGCGCCTGGTGCGAATTCCAAGGTCAAGGCCTGGCTTTTGGGCGCGGAATGGAGAATCGCCGGCCCGCACAATCTGCACTTCAGCTACACCGAAGCGGATGACGTAGAAGGCACGGTCGGTGCAATCCTCGGTGCTGGCGGCACCGCGCGTCCGGCGGTTGTTGCTGCCGGCAACACTGGCGCCAAGCTGTGGCAATTGCGTTATCTTTACAACTTCTCCAAGCGCACCACCGGCTCTGTCGGTTACGTGAGCCTGGACAACGACACCAATGCTTCGTACGACCTCGGTGGCCTGAGTTATGCCGCCGCTGCGTCGGGCGCCAAGCAAAGCGCAATCGCGGTGAGCATCCAGCACCGCTTCTAAGCTGCACACAAGCATTAATTCCGCGTCGTTCAGCGGAACTTCAAACGGGCGCCTCGCGCCCGTTTTTTTATGGGAAAGCGTTAATCAGGGTTGAATTTTCAGGTAGAGTTTTTCGAGTTCAATGGCAAATGCTGCGGTATCAAACAGCGGTGCAGAGCTTTTTGCCGCTTCGATGCGTGCTACGAGTTCTTTGCGTGTCGCAGGCGCCAGGGCCAGCGCAATTATTCTGGTTTCATATTCAGGGAGCGTGGCAGTAATCAGGTCAGGCAGGTTTGCGGCGGTGAGAATGCTGCCTGAGACTCTGGCGGCAAAGGTGTCACCGCACAACGCAATCAGCGGACAACCGCACCACAACGCATCGCTGGCCGTGGTGTGCGAGGTGTAGGGAAAAGTATCCAATGCCAGGTCTGCAACCCGGTAACGCGCCAGATGGTCGGCCAGCGGCACGCGCGGCGCGAATATCAGGCGGTCAGACGATACGCCGGCGGCGACAGCGGCATCATGCAGATGCGCGGCAGCGAATCGATTGTCATCGACCAGCCACAGCACGCTGCCGGGTACGGCTTGCAGTATGCGCATCCAGGCGGCAAAGACGACTGGCGTGATCTTGAAGGTCTGATTGAAGCAGCAGAAGACGACGCCCTGCTCAGGCAGGCCGTATTTTTGGCGGGTCAGCGGTTCGGCAATGATCCGCTTGCGATCAGTGGGCTGGTAACAATGAGGCATACGCAGCACCTGCTCCGAGCAGGTGTGCTCGGCTCCCGGCGGCAGGATGTACGGATCGGCAATGATGTAATCGATGAAGCCGGTGCCGGTGGTGCCAGGATAACCCAGCCAGGTGACCTGCACCGGACTCGGACGATGGGCCATGATGTTGAGACGGTCACCGATCGTATAACCCTTGAGATCGACCAGTATGTCGATGTTGTCCCCGCGAATACGCGTGATGGCCTGATCGTCAGGCTCCCAGGCAATATCGACAAAATGATCGACAGCGGCGGTAATGCGCTGCCGCATGGCGCCGGTGTCGCGGGGGCCGTGCGAGTAGGCGTAAATTTCGAAGCGTGAGCGATCGTGCAATTCGAGCATTTCCGCAATCAGATAGGCCGCGGGGTGTTGCTGAAAATCCGAAGACAGGTAGCCGATGCGCAGCCGCCTGCTGTGGTCGCGATCCGCATGCGCAACCGGCAGTGCATTGAGACGGTTACCGAAACGCCTGCCGGCCCAGGCGCGGGTATACGCCAGTTGTTGCGCACCGGTCAGGTCTTCTCCGAGCAATGCAAACGGCGTACCGGCCTCTTCTCCCTGAATCACCTTGGGTCTGAGTTCAGCCCAGGCGGTTGACCAGCGTGCCCAGTCACAGGTGTGGCGGCAATGCTGCACCAGCATGCCCAGCAGTGCGCTGCTGCCCGTCTGCAGAAAACCGTTGTCGAGTATGGTGATGGCTGCGTCGAGTTCACCGCGTACGATGTGGATTTGCGCGCGCAGGCTGTACGGCCATGTCAGCTGCGGATCCAGTTCCCCGGCGCGTATTGCAGCGCTATGGGCAGCGTCGAGTTCGCCGGTTTGCAGCAAGCTGTCGCCGAGCGCGGCCCAGCCCGGCGCGGATTCAGGTTCGCGCTGCGTCAGTTCGCGCAGCCAGCGCACCGCCTCACCGTAACGGCCTTGTGCGCGTGCGACGCTGCCGAGACCTTCGAGGGCGACTGACAGGCCGGGCATTGCGGTCAGTGCGGCTTCGAAATGCTGCCGCGCTTCGGCATTGCGGCCAGCCTGCAGCTCCATGCGCCCCAGATTATTGTGGGCATGGGGGTGGGACGGGGCGATGCGCAATGCCCGTTGCAGCAGGCGCCCGGCATCAGCCGGCTGTCCGGCCCGATCCATGATGATGCCGAGGTTGACCATGGCATCGGCATGGCGTGGCTCGAGTTCAAGCACGTGCTCGAAATGCCGCCGGGCGGTATCCAGGTCATCACTGCCCAGCGCCAGTACGCCGAGATTGAAGCGCGCGTCCAGGTGCCCGGGGGTCGCTTGCAACAGGCTTTCGAATTGCGCGGCGGCGCCGGCAGCGTCGCCGGCAGCGGACAGCGCCTGACCCAGCGCCAGCAGGCTGTCCGCATCGCCGGGTGTGAGCTGCAGTGCGCGGCGCAAGGGCGCTGTGGCGTCCACTGCGCGGCCTTGATGCAGCAGCGCCAGGCCCAGCCGCAGCCAGACGGAAGCCGGCGCCCCGGGCAGCAGGGTCGCGCGGCGCAGGACATTGCCGGCCTCGCCGAATTCGCCGAGATTGAGCAGCGCCAGGCCGAGATATTCCAGTGTGGTGCCGTCATGCGGGGATGCGGACAGGGCCTGGCGCAAATCACGCGCCGCATCGGCATGTGCACCGCTCATCAGCGCGGCTATGCCGCGCAGCGCCAATGCTTCCGGATTGCGCGGCGCTTTGGCGAGGATTTCTCCGCAGATCGACAGCGCGCCGGCGACATCGCCGTTGTGCAGCAGATTGCGTGCATTGAGCAGCTTGTTGTTCAGTGATGCGGACATGGATGGACTGGTTGGAAGGGGGAATGTACAGCAGGCCAAAGATACCTTTTTCCTTGGCGCCTGTTAACAATCATTTTATGCGTGACATGTATGTTTGGACACTGCAGCGTGATGTACCTAGAATGTGGCCGCAGATTCATCCCTTCCATCCGTATCTGGAATCACACGTGGCCGATCGCCAGGAAATCCGCCCCGGAGTAGAAACGCAGCTCGAACAAGTGATCGAGCTGCTGCATCGGCATGAACTGGTGGAAAACCTGGTGCACCGCCAGCAAAGCCCGCGCCACGACCTGGTCGAGACGCTGGTGCATCGTCAGCATCTCAGTGCACTGCAGCAGCTGCTTGAACGCATGCATCCGGCCGATATCGCCTACATCCTCGAGGCGTTGCCGCTGGATCAGCGACTGGTGGTCTGGGATCTGGTCAGGGCCGAGAGCGACGGCGAAATCCTGATCGAAGTCTCGGATGCGGTGCGCGAGACGCTGATCGCGGACATGAACGAGGGCGAGCTGATCGCCGCCACCGGCCAGCTCGATACCGATGAAATCGCCGACCTTGCGCCCGACCTGCCGCGCGACGTCATTCTCGACGTGTTCAAATCGCTGTCGACCGAAGAGCGCGAGCAGTTGCGCTCGGCGATGTCGTATCCGGAGGACACCGTCGGCGCGCTGATGGATTTCGACATGATCGAGGTGCGTGAGGATGTGACGCTGGAGGTGGTATTGCGCTACCTGCGCCGGTTGACGGAGCTCCCCGACCACACCGACCAGTTGTTTGTGGTGGATCGCAAAGAGAGCCTGCGCGGCCTGTTGCCGGTCAACCGTCTGCTGGTGACCGATCCGGATACGCTGGTCGGCGGGGTCATGATCCGCGATTTCGCCAGTTTTCACCCGGAACAGGAGGCGCACGATGCCGCCAGCGCGTTCGAGCGCTACGACCTGGTCTCAGCGCCCGTGGTCGATGGCGAAGGGCACCTGATCGGCCGCATGACGGTGGATGTGGTGGTCGATTACATCCGCGAAGCGAAGGACAGCGAAATCCTGTCCGCCGGCGGTCTGCGCGATGAAGAAGATCTGTTCGCTTCGGTATGGAAAAGTGTGCGCAACCGCTGGGCGTGGCTGGCAATCAATCTGGTGACCGCATTCATTGCATCACGGGTGATCGGCGTTTTTGAAAACTCGATTGCACAACTGGTGGCGCTGGCGGCATTGATGCCGATCATTGCCGGCATCGGCGGCAATTCCGGCAACCAGACCACGACCATGATCGTGCGTGCGCTGGCGCTGGGGCAGATCACCCGCGACAGCGCGCGCAAGCTGTTCCTGAAGGAAATCAGCGTGTCGGCGCTGAACGGACTGATCTGGGGCAGCGTGGTCGGATTGTTCGCGTTCCTGATTTACCATAACTGGCAACTCGGCCTGGTGATGACCGGCGCAATGGTGCTCAATCTGCTGCTGGCCGCGGTGATGGGGGTGGCGATTCCGCTGGTGATGGAGAAACTGGGCCGCGATCCGGCCATGGGATCCAGCGTGATGATCACCGCGATCACCGACAGCGGCGGTTTTTTCATATTCCTCGGGCTGGCCACGCTGTTTCTGGTGTAACGGGCGTTCCGCAGCCCGCGTAGAATCATCCGCTGTGCGCCGGGAATAATCCCGGACAGCCCCGTGTTTGAGGAGGAAGCAGCAGGTGAATCGACCGGCGTCCCCGTTTGCCGACCAGGCCATGCAGTACATCCCGCGGTTGCGCCGTTATGCGCGCGCACTGACGGGAGACGCCAGTGCTGCGGACGATCTGGTGCAGGACGCGCTGGAACGGGCGCTGGTCAAGCAAAAACTGTGGCGCGAGGGCACGGATCTGCGCGCCTGGCTGTTCACCGTAATGCATAACGTATTCGTGAATCAGGTACGCAGCGCCGCGGTCAGCCGCACGGTGGCGCTGGACGACAGTTTTGCGGACCGGCCGCAGCCACAGGGCGCCGACCGGCTGGAAATCCGCGACCTCGATGCCGCCTTGCAGGCATTGCCCGAAGAACAGCGCGCAGTGGTGTTGCTGGTGGGACTGGAACAGATGACATACGACGAAGCAGCGCAGGTACTGGAAGTGCCGATAGGCACGGTGATGTCGCGCTTGTCCCGCGGCCGCGAGCGCCTGCGCCGCTTGATGCAGGGCATGCCGGATGCGACGCCGCTGAAGGTGGTGAAATGAGTACGGTCAAATGAGCGTGCCGGTGACCGAAATGGAATTGCAGGCCTATGTCGACGGCCATTTGCCGGTGACGCGCACTGCCGAGGTCGCTCAGCACCTCGCGCAGCACGAAGAGGATGCGCAGCGGGTGGCGGCGTATCGACGCCACAACGAAACCCTGCAGAATGCCTATGATCCGCTGCTTGCGGCGGTGATTCCCGCCCGTTTGCAGGCCGGCATGCTGCGCCGTCAACGGCCGTGGCAGCGTTATGCGGTTGCCGCACTGTTGATGGCGGCCAGCGGCGTTGCCGGCTGGCACATGCATGCCTATTATGTTGGCGGCGAACGCACCCAGCCGTCCTATCTCGCCCGGGTTGCTGCGGTGGCCCATGCGGTTTACAGCCCCGAAGTGCGGCATCCGGTCGAAGTCGGCGCCGACCAGGAAGAACACCTGGTGCGCTGGCTGTCAAAACGGCTGGGCGCCGGATTGAAAATCCCGCATCTTGCGGCGCAGGGTTACACGTTGGTCGGCGGTCGTTTGCTGCCCGGTGAACGCGGACCGGCGGCGCAGTTCATGTATCAGGACATCAAAGGCCAGCGTCTGACTCTTTATGTAAGAGTCAGCAAAGAAGTGCGCGATCAAACCGCGTTCCGCTTCGCGCAGGAAAACAATGTCGGCGTGTTCTACTGGATAGACGGTCGACTTGGCTACGCACTATCCGGCGAATCGGATCGCGCCGAGTTGTTGCGCGTCGCCGATGCCGTATACCGGCAACTCAATCCCTGAAATTAATCGCAGCCTGGCGGTGCAATCCTGATGCACGCATGGCCAGGCACGTCTATTCATAAGTAATTGATTTTATTGATTATTTTACTAATCATCGGGCAAGTGCAACGCGTGGCGCAACAGCAGTTGATTCAATGAAGCGCAAAAATCTGAGAACAGGAGTTCAGCAGTAATGCCGGAACACAACGCGCGGGGAATGCGCAGGAGAGGATATTAAAAATTTAAAAGCGTTTTCAGTACGCTTTAAATGCGAAGGCCGGGGGTTGCCCGGCCTTCGCAAGTACTAC
>JAKFUJ010000094.1 GCA_021732805.1 Betaproteobacteria bacterium
CGGTGTACCGCAGCCGATCATCAACAAGATCGCTGCATCGATCAAGGAAGCGGCCAACGACCCGGTAATCAGCGGCAAGCTCAAGGGCCTGGGCAATGATCCGATGGACATGAATCCGGCGCAATTTGCCAAATTTGTGCGTGAGGAAATCAAGAGCGCGGCCACGATCCTGAAGGCGGCCGGCGTCAAGCCGCAGTAAATCCGCGGGCACCAAGCAGAAAGCGGGCGGCGCTTCATGCGTCGCCCGTTTTGTTTGCACCCTATGCTCTGAAAACATTTAAAGAGATGGCATGACAACTGCTGCTGGAATCCTTGCCGGCCTGGAGCCGCGACTGCTGCCGATACTGGCGCAGGAATATCCGCGCTTTTCTGCTGCCGAATACGCGCGCCGCCATCAGGCGCTTGCCGGGGTCATGGGCAAGCACGATTGTGACCATGTACTGGTGGTCACCGATCACCGCACCGGCAATGCGCCGCAATGGGTGACCGGCTGGCCGGGGACGGTTGAGGCGTATGTCCTATTCAAACCGGGCGAGCAGATGGTTATGCACATGGAATGGCACAACCATTTTCCGCTGGGACAAAAAATCGCTGAAGGCGTCGACGTGCGCTGGGGGCAGCATCAGGGCATTGCGAAAACCATCGAAGAGCTGAAACGCCGCGGTGCGAGGCGCGTCGGCATCATCGGACCGCTGACGGCGCCCAAGTACCGCCAGCTTGAGGCGATGTTCGACATGGTGGCGCTCGATGCCGATTACACGCGGTTGCGCATGATCAAGTCGGCAGAGGAAATCGACTGGCTGCGCATCGGCGCCGCATTTTCCGATGCCGGATTGCGCGCGCTGGTGGCAGGCACACGGCCGGGGATGGACGAACGTGAGCTGGCTGCCCTGGTCGAGGGTGCTTACATCAAGCACGGCGGCACCACGATGATTCATTACATCGGTGTGACGTCGATGCAGCGTCCGCATCTGTACGTGCCGCCGCAGCATCCCTCGCCACGCAAGGTGCAGGCCGGGGATGTGGTGTCCTGTGAACTGTCGGCGTACTGGTGGGATTATCCCGGTCAGGTGTTGCGCACGTTCACGGTGGATGCGGAGCCGACGCCGCAGTACCGCGACCTGCATGCCGTTGCCGAAGCGGTGTTTGATGCGGTGACCGGCATCGTGCGCCACGGCGCGACGATGACTGAAATCATCGATGCCACCGCGCTGATTGAAGAAAAAGGTTATACGGTTTGCGACGACCTGATGCACGGTTTCGGCGGCGGTTACTTTCAGCCGATCATCGGCAGCCGCAGTCGCATGGCCGGCGTGTTGCCGGAGATGAGGCTGGAGGAAAACATGACCGTGGTGGTGCAGCCCAATGTCACCACCATCGGCGCTGATGGAGTGCCGCGCGCGGGCGTGCAGGTCGGCGAATTGATTCGCGTCACCCGCGACGGTTTTGAGTCATTGCATCGTGTGCCGCGTGGCTGCTTTCGTGCCGGATCAATAATTTAATAAATAAAAACAATTACTTATAAGAAATTTTCGAGCAGTGCTGTTGATCTGCGCCAGTGCGGGCAGTTGGAATAGAATCATCTGCGACACAGCGCAGCACCAGACTGCGCGGGTACCGAGGGCGTCTCAGCTACGCACAAGGAGGAGCACATGAGCAATACCATTTCCGTGACGCTGACGGTGAACGGCAAGCGTCAGTCGATTACCGCTGCGCCCGATACCCCGCTGCTGTGGGTGTTGCGCGAACAACTCAAACTCACCGGCACCAAATTCGGCTGCGGCGTCGGCCAGTGCGGCGCCTGCACTGTGCATCTCAACGGTGAGCCGACCCAATCCTGCCTGCATGCGCTGAAGGATGTCGACGGCAAACAGGTCACCACCATCGAAGGCCTGTCGCCGGACACCAGCCATCCGCTGCAGAAAGCGTGGCTCGCCGAGCAGGTGCCGCAATGCGGCTACTGCCAGTCGGGGCAGATCATGCGTGCCGCCGGATTGCTGAAACAGAATGCACGTCCGACCCGCGACGAGATCATTCACTACATGAGTCCCAACATCTGCCGCTGCGGCACTTATGTGCGCATCGCGCGCGCCATCGAGCGCGCAGCACGCGAAAGCGGGGCGCAATCATGAAAAATGTCATCGCAAAAAAACCGGTCAATGCCGGTCGTCGCCGCTTCATGGTCGGCGCCGCCGGCTTGACATTCGCTGTGGCTGCGGGAGCGCCGGCGTTGCAGCAGTTGCTGGTCGGCACGGCAGAGGCCGCCACCGGTAGCGTCAAACTCAACCACTGGGTCACGGTATTTACCGACGGCACGGTGGCGATCATGTCGCCGGCCGCGGAAATGGGCCAGGGATCGCTGACGGCGCTGCCACTGATCGTTGCCGATGAAATGGATGCCGATTGGGCGAAGGTGCGTATTGTCGCAGCGCCGCCCGATGACAAGCTTTACGGCAATCCGGCATTTCGTTACCTGCAGTACACCGCCGGCAGCGCAACGGTCACCGGATATTTCAACAACCTGCGCCAGTTCGGCGCGCAGGTGCGCTACGTGCTGCTCGACAATGCAGCGCAGCACTGGAGTGTGCCGCTCGCTGAAGTGGTCAGTGAGCCCGGTTTCGCGGTGCATCCGAAATCCGGCCGCCGTCTGTCGTACGGCGAGATTGCCGCGTTTGCCAAAATTCCGGCGCAGGCGCCCGATGTCGTCGTGACACCGGTTGACAAGGCGCAGTTCCGGCTGATCGGCAAGGACGTGCCGCGTGTTGATGTCGCCGGCAAGGTCAACGGTTCGGCGCAATACAGCATCGACGTGCAGGTGCCGGGCATGGTGTACGGCGCGATCCTGCGCGAGCCGATGGAAGGCGCAGCGCCGGAGAATATCGATGACCGCGAAGCGCTCGCCATCGACGGTGTGCTGCAGGTGGTGCGCCTTAAATACGGCGTCGGCGTCATCGCGCAGAATCCGTGGGCCGCATTCAAGGCCAAAAAGGCGCTCAAAGTCGGCTGGTCCGCCCAGGCCACCGGCCGCGGTTTTTCCAATGACAAGGGTTATGCGCAGTTCGCAGCCATTGCCGGGGATGCGAACATCAAGGGTGTGGCCTGGGAAACCGCCGGCGATGCCCCGGCAACCATAGGCAAGGCGGTGACGGTGGTCGAAGGTGAATACCGCGCGGATTATGCCTATCACGCGCAGATGGAACCGCTTAATTCGGTGGCCGCAGTATCCGCCGCCGGTTGCGAAATCTGGTGCGGCACGCAAAGCCAGACCGTGGCGGTGACCGCGGTGGCGCAGGCGCTGGGACTGCCGGAAACCAAAATCAAATTCAACGGCATGCTGCTGGGCGGCGGTTTCGGTCGTCGCGGCAATCGCGATGTCGAATTCATAGTCGACTCTGCGTTGCTGTCGAAAGCCGCGGGCAAACCGGTAAAGGTGATGTGGACGCGCGAGGACGATGTGCATAACGGGCGTTTCCGCCCGCTGTATGTCAACCGCATTCGCGCCGGGATCGACGACAAGGGCAGGATCACCGCATGGCACCACCGCGTGGTCAGCGGCCGGGTGCTGGCGTTCATGGATCCGGTGCGCTACAAGACGGCACAGGGGCGCGACAACATCGCGATGCGCGGCACCGAATTGCCGACGTACGACATCCCGCACCGGCTGGCCGAGGGTCTGCAGCAGGACACCGGCATACGCACCGCACCGCTGCGTGCGATCGGCGTCGGCCAGAACAGTTTTGCCAATGAAGTGTTCATGGACGAAGTGGCGGCGAAGCTGGGTGTGGACCCTGTTGAATTCCGCATCCGGCAGCTTGCCGGTACGCCGCTTGCGCGGCGCGCAAAGCACGCCATCGAAGAGGTTGCGCGCATGGCCGACTGGGGGCGCAAGCGTCAGGGCCGCGGCCTCGGTCTCGCCTATCTCGATTACAGCGGCACGCAGATGGCGGGGGTTGCCGAAGTGTCGCTGGCCAGGGACGGCCGCATCCGCGTGCACGATTTCTGGTGCGTGATAGATGCCGGCATCGCGGTGCAGCCTGACAACATCGTGGCGCAGACGCAAAGCTCGATAGTCTACGGGCTGGGGCTGGCGCTGACCGAACGCATCGACATAGTCGATGGTGCGGTCAAGCAGTCGAATTTTTACGACTATCATGTGCCGCGGATGAGCGATATCCCCAATATCCATATCAAGCTGGTACAGACGCGCAACCATCCCACCGGCGCCGGGCAAATGGCGACACCGCTGGTGCCTTCGGCCATTGCCAACGCGCTGTTTCAGTTGACCGGCGTGCGGTTGCGCCAGCAGCCGCTGTTGCCGGAGCGCGTGCTGCACGCGATGGCTGAAGCAGGAGTCAGCCTCGCCTGAGGATAGGTATGCGATAACGCGCGGCGTCGGCGGGCGCCGCGTTTTTTCGGGTGATCGCGGTAGAATCCGTGCATGGCAGGTACTGACAGCAATAAAAACCGCGGCGCCAAAAAGTCTGATACGCGATGCGATATCGCGCTGCTGGTCGATGCCGAAGCCGGTGAGCGACGGGCTTCCGGCCGTTTTGTGCCGGAACGCAACAGTGTCGAGGCCTACCTGCTCGAGGCGATGCGGGTACAGCGCCTGAACGTTGCCGTGGTGCCGTTCGATGCAAAAGTCGAGCCGGCGATCCGGGAATTGCGTGCGCTCAAACCGCGACTGGTGTTCAATCTGACGGAATGCGTTGACGGTGATCGCAGCCAGGATGCGGCGATTGCCGGACTGCTCGATCTGCTGCACATTCCGTACACCGGTTCCGGATTGAGCGGTCTGCGGCTGGCACGGGACAAGGCGCTGTCCAAGCACATTGCGGCCGATCTCGGTGTCGGCGTGCCGCGGCATTTCGTGATTCCGTTGCGCGGCCCGATACGCAATCCGCGGGTGCCATACCCCCTGATCGTCAAACCGCAGTTCGGTGATGGGTCGGATGAGGTGCGCGGCAATTCACTGGTCAAAAACGAACGCGAACTGGCGCAGCGTGTGCGTGTGCTGCGTAAACGCGTGGCGGCGCCGCTGATCTGCGAGGAATTCATCGAAGGCCGCGATTTGTATGTCGCGCTGCTCGGCACCGCACCGGATGTGATGCCGGCGGTGGAACTGGTGATTGGCCGCAGGGGCCGGGGTGCGCCGACGTTTGCGTCATACAAACTGAAAAACGACGGCGCTTACCGTACCCGCTGGCGTGTGCGCTGGCGCGTAGCCGGACTGTCGCGCAGTCTGCAGCGCGATGTTGAAACCGCGAGCCGCGCGATTTTCCATGCATTGAAGCTGCGCGATTATGGCCGCATCGATTACCGGCTGACACCGGACGCACGGCTGGTGTTTCTGGAAGCCAATGCCAATCCGGATCTGCATCCGCATGCCATGGGTAACAACGTGTGTTTTGCAGGGCTGACTTACGACGCTGCGATTCGCCGTATCATCGCCGCGGCCCGCAGTCGCGCCGGCCATAAAAAGTAATTAAAAACAACAGCTTACGTATCTTTCTCGGGCAGTTTCATCCAGTGATGCTGGCGCAGCAGCGGCGCGGTGAGCCCGGACAGGCTGACGATCTGATGTCCCTGCATGTCGAAATTATCGGGCGCCAGCCATTGCTCATGCACGGCTTTGAGGGCCGGCCATTCGCGATCGAGAATCGAGAACCAGGCGGTATCCCGATTGCGTCCCTTGTAGACCAGTGCCTGGCGGAATGTGCCCTCGTACGAAAATCCAAGCCGCTGCGCAGCAAGACACGAAGCTTCGTTCAGCGCGTCGCATTTCCATTCATAACGGCGGTAGCCCAGCGCAAACGCATTGCGCATCATCAGATGCATGGCCTCGGTGGCGGCGGGCTGTTGCGCAATCAGCGGCGTGAACTTGATGGCGCCGACTTCGATGCTGCCGCTTGCGGGGTCCATGCGCAGATAGGATGCGACACCCGCGGCCCGGCCGCTGTCGGGATCAATGATCGCGTAAAAACGGTGATCGTCACGCTGGCCATAGGTTTCTGTCCATCGACGGTAATCGGTGATTGAGGAAAAAGGGCCGTAAGCGACATAGGTCCAGCCGCGGTCATCGGCTTCCAGTGAATTCGCCGCATGCAGTGGTTCGGCGTGGCGTTCAGGGTCCAGCGGCTCCAGACGGCAATAGTGACCAGTCAGTATTTCACGCGGCGGCAGAATCGGCGGCGACCAGTCCTTGACCGGGAAGCCGACGGGTTGGCCAAAGCCATTTTGGAATTCGTTCATGTTGGCGTCGCGGCGCTGCGTTTCGACTGCCATTGCCGCAGCCAGCCGGCATTGCCGCCGAGTTCGACGATTTCCATCAGCGTATCCGGTATCGGCGGATATTCGCGGCGGACGTCGCGGGTGTGGTTGATGAAAAAGCCGTCGCGGAAATTGACTTCGAGTTCGTCGCCGGTTTCGCACATTTCGGTGGTGTTGACGCAGTCGGTAATGACACGCACGCCGC
>JAKFUJ010000097.1 GCA_021732805.1 Betaproteobacteria bacterium
TTGTAATGCCGAGGGCGTTGAACCGGCGTCGCAAATCGCGCAGATCGCACGCGACGCAGGACTGCCGGTAAGCACCGGCCTGCTTGAAGATCAGAAATTTTCGGACGCAAGTTTCGACGCGCTGACGCTGTTCGAGGTCGTGGAGCACCTGCGCGCGCCGTTGCCGCTGCTGGCCGAATGCCTGCGCGTACTCAAACCCGGGGGCATATTGCTGATCAGCACCGGCAACGCAGCCAGCTGGACTACCGCTGCAATGGGTGCGCGCTGGGATTATTTCGACATGACGCGCGACGGCGGACACATCAGCTTTTTCAATCCACGATCGATGGCGCTTCTGGCCGGCAACGCCGGATTCCATGTCGAGCGCATCGACACATCCCGGGTCAAATTCGCCGACAGGGAAAACACCCCGCGCGGGCGCTACGTGCTGGGCAAACTCGCTGCGGAAACACTCAATCTGCCGGCACGGCTCACGGGGCGCGGTCACGACCTGCTCGCCTATTTGCGCAAACCTTCAGGCTGCTGATTTGCGCAGGCCGTGCCGCAGCACGGCAGAAACAGTTCATTGTCACTCGGGCGTATTTCGCGACAGCGCTGCTCAACTCTGGATCGCCTTCATAAGTCATTACAAACCCGTCGCTCCATGACACCGCGGAAATGTCGGCGGCGGCTGCGGCAACCTCACCGTGTCGAGACAGGCGGCAACCGACAATCCGCCGGCATCGGCATTGGTGATTCAAATTGACCGGCGAATCAACTCGCTTGTGGCGCCTGAAACTGGTTGCGATAGAGCTGCGCGTACTTGCCTTCACGTGCCAGCAGTTCAGCATGGGTGCCGGTTTCGGCAATGCGCCCGCCATCGAGTACGACAATGCGGTGCGCCTTTTCAATGGTCGACAGGCGATGAGCGATGACCAGCGTGGTGCGCCCGCGCATCAATACTTCCAATGCGGCCTGCACATGGCGCTCGGATTCGGTGTCCAGCGCCGAAGTCGCCTCGTCGAGAATCAGCAGCGGCGCGTTCTTCAGCAGCGCACGTGCGATTGCCAGCCGCTGGCGCTGGCCGCCCGACAGTTTGACGCCGTTTTCGCCGACCATGGTCTCCAGTCCCTGCGCCATTTCCCGGATGAACTCCATCGCATGCGCGGCCTCGGCTGCCGCAACAATGTCCGTCCGTGACGCCTGATTCATCACGCCATAAGCGATGTTCGCTGCGACCGTGTCGTTGAACAGCACGACATCCTGACTGACCAATGCAATGTTGGCGCGCAAGCCGTCCAGCTTCAGACTGGCGATATCAGCGCCATCGAGCAGGATGCGGCCGCCAGTCGGTGTATAAAACCGCGGCACCAGATTGGCCAACGTCGTTTTGCCGCTGCCGGAAGCGCCAACCAGTGCCACGGTTTCGCCCGGAGCAATGGTCAGATCAATGCCGTCCAGTGCCGCACGGCCATCTCCCGCATAAGCAAATGTCACCTGCTCGAAACGGATTTCGCCACGCACCCGGCCAGGATGCACTGTGCCGGAATCGGTCTCACCCGGCTGGTCGATCAATGCAAATACGCTTTCCGCCGCGGCGAGCCCACGCTGCAGCGGTTCATTGACGCTGGTCACCCGCTTCAGCGGCGCGGTCAGCATCAGCATCGCAGTGATGAACGATACAAAACCGCCGACCGTCAACTCGGCAGCGTTTGATTGCTGGGTGGCGAGATACACGATGACGGCCAGCGCCAGCGCGGCAATGAACTGCACGATGGGCACGCTGGCGGCGGCGGCGCCGACCTGCTTCATCAACTGGCGACGTACGCTGTTGGCCTGCGCATCGAAACGGGTCTGTTCGTAATCCTGTCCTCCGAACAGCTTGACCACGCGATGACCTTCAATGGTTTCCTGGATGACCTGGGTCATATCGCCCATCTGCTGCTGCACCAGTCGACTGGAATTGCGCAGCCGTACGCTGATCACGCGCACCACCAGCACGATGACCGGGGTCATCAGCAGCGACAACATCGTCAGTTTCCAGTTCAGCCACAGCATCCACCCGAGCAGGCCGACGATCACCAGCGCGTCCTTGAACACGGCGGTCAGCACGCTGGTCGCAGCGGTGGTCACTTGCATGACATCGAAGGTCAGCTTGGAAATCAGGTTGCCCGACGCCTGGTCGTCGTAATACCGCGCCGGCAGCGTCAGCAGCTTGCGAAACATCACGCCACGCAGGTCCATCACCAGCCGATTGCCGACCCATGACAGCGCGAACTGCGCCAGATACTCGGCGAGGCCGCGGATCACGAACAGACCGACGATGAATACCGGCGTCCAGCGAATGACTGTTTCGTTTTTTTCAACGAATACGCCATCAAGCAGGGGCTTCAGCAACGCCGGCAATGCCGGCTCGGTGGCTGCCACAATGATGATGCCGAGCACGCCCAAAGCAAACGTGCGCCAGTACGGCCGCACATGGCGTACCAGTCGCAAATAAAGTGCGGTGCCGGACATCGTTTTCACAGGGCGAACGATAGCAAACTTTTGATAACAAAGGGAAAGCTGCGCGATGCCTGCGCCGGTTATGCAATGAAAAAAGCCGCGCGATGCGCGGCTTTCAAGTCACGATTGGAAACAATTACTGGAAGGTATATCGCGCCGTCACAAAAAGCGCGCGCTCCGGCGCCGGCAAAGCCGAATACGTCGGGAATCCGGTGAACACGCCATACGAAAAATAGTGCTCGTTGAACAGATTCAGCACGCCTGCGGCAAAACGCCAGTCGCGCTGATCGTAACTGAGCTTCAGATCAACCACGGTATACGCGGGTATTTTCCGGTTGAACGCGTTTAGTTCATCGCCATCGTAACGCTGCTCGCCGGTGTAGCGCACCGTGGCATCAGCGCGCGTACGCGGCATGAACTTCCAGCCGGCAGTCAGACTGGCGGCATGGCGCGGCACCAGCGGCACGTCATTGCCGGCGATGGGTGTGCCGCCGAAATTGCCGGAACGGAACTCGGCTTCGGCATAGGTGTATCCCGCCGACAGATCGACGCCGGACAGCGGCTGCCAGCGCGCTTCGGCTTCAACGCCGCGGCGACGCGTCGGCGGCAGATTGCGGTTGCTGAAGCTCACCGGATCGAGCAGGATTTCATTGTTCAGTTCGATTTCGTACAGCGCCACCCGGTAGCGTGAGGTGCCGCGCACCGCTTCCAGCCCGAGTTCGCGGTCGCGCGCGGTCTGCGGTTCGAGCAGATTCACGGTCGCCGTGAACAGGCTGTAGTTGTCATTGACGTTGGGCACGCGGAAGCTGCTGCCGATCTTGCCGTAGGCGGCCCAACCGCCGCCGAGCGGCTGACGCAGCGCCAGTTCATAGGCATCGAGATTGCGTTTGCGTTCAGCCAGCACCGCGGCGTTTGCGGGATCAGCGACGCCGTAAGTCACGCGCTGCGTACGCCCGCCCAGCGCCACCGACGTGCCGCCCCCGAAGACCGTCGTGTGCTGCAGATAAAGCGCGTCGCTGCGTTGCGTCGCCTGGGGACGTCCGATGACGGACGGACCGGCGGTTCCCTGAAAATCCCAGTCTTCAATATCGACACCCGCCACCAGCGTATTGTTCAGCCCGCCGAGTTGATGGGGGATTTTGATGCGCGGCGTGAACAGCCATTGCCGCGAATGCGTCTGCACATTGTTGCGGAATGGCAAAGCGACGAAAAACGACGAATCGGTGTCTTTTTCCCGGTACGACAGGTTGGCCGCCAGTTCACTGCCGCCCAGCCGGTAGCTGCCGCCGAGGTTCAGATAGCCGCCGCTCAGGTCGGCAAAATCACCGGGCAACGCGGCCTGCCTGCGGTTTGCCGCGATCTGCGCTTCGCTGATCGAACCCGGCAACTGGGAACGCTGGTCATCGGCGCCGGCTTTCAGCGACAGCCCGCCGCGGTCGCCGGTATAACGCCAGTCGAGTTGCGCGCTGTCGATGCGCACTTTGTTGTTGTCGCGATAGTTGTCGCTCTCGCGGTGCGCCATGGTCAGCCTGAGGCCGGTGCGCTCGCCGGCGATGTTGGCGCCGATTCGCACATCGCGCGTACGATAGCTGCCGATGCCGCCTTCGATAAATGCGCCGCGGGTATTGGGGGTCGGTGACTTGGTGATGATGTTGATGGTGCCGCCAGTGGCGCCGGCGCCGTAAAGCACCGCACCGCCGCCGCGTATCACTTCGATGCGTTCAATGGCGTCGAGCGGTATCGCCGACCAGTTCACGGTAAGCTGTTCGTTCTCGCTGATACGCTGGCCGTCGAGCAGCACCAGCGTGTTCTGGTCGCCGAAGATGCCGAAGCCGCGCAGGTCCACCTGCAGGTTGGGCGTTCCCGACAGATCGCGTGTCTGCACACCCGGCACCAGTCGCAACAACTCGGGTACGGTACTGGCTGTGCTGTTGCGGATATCTTCGGCGGTAATCACCGTGACGCCGACCGGAAACCGGCGCTGATCGTCGGGAAAACGTGTCGCAGTCACCACCACCGGCGCCAGTTCACGGGCCGCGGCGGTGGGTTCGGCGGCTTGCGCCGGGAATTGCACTGTCAATTGCGCCGCGAATAACACCGCGGCCACGACGTGATCTTTTTTCATGCTGATTTCCTTGATTGCGCGTGCCCGCCGCACGCTGGGTGCAACACAAAGGAATAGCCGTGAAAGAGCTGACCGGGAAAAATGCGCGCCCGTCATGAATGACAGGCATATCCGGTAAGCCGCCCTGCGCGACTGTTCCTGACTGACGTTGCAGGCCGGTCTCCGGGCTCACGACTCTGCGCTGTCGCCTTCCCATGTCTGCATCGACACAGTGGCTGATGACATGCAGTGCATCCGGCGCTTTGGATGCGATCGCTTACCGTTGCGGGGGCAGCACAGGCGTTGCAGCGAGGAGTGAGGAGTGAGGAATGAGGAGTGAGGAGTGAGTGCAAACCGCCACTCAGGCACTCAATTCCCAATCCTGGTAACTCAATCCTGCCTACGCACCTGTTTCCCGTTTAACCGGCCTCCCCATGGGAAAGCCGGCACCTGAAACGCGTCCGAGGCAATCCGCTTGCGGTCGCGGTCGTCTTGGACAGGGCGGATTGTAACGCAAGCCTCGACACCAATTACCCCTACAGGAAAAAGTATATTTATGTTTAAAAACAATTACTTATAAAATCAGCCGGAAGCGCGGCAGCGGTATTGAGTAAGCAATCACCAGCGCCGCTGATCGGTCGCTACCGGACGTGTCAAGTTACTTTCAAAAACCGGTGTTAGCTGTTGACCCGGCAGGATTTTCCCCACTATAGTGCGCGCATGGAAGCCGAACTCAAGGCGCTGGAGGACAAACTCGCGCAATTCGTCGAGATCAACCAGCGGTTGCGCGACGACACGCAGCGGTTGCGCCAGGAACTGGCTTCAACCCTCCATCGCAGCAAGCAACTCGAAGAAAAAATTCACGCGGCCAGTGACCGCCTCGAGCAGATCGTCAAACAAATACCCGTCGAGGAAACATGAGCGTTGATCCAAAGGGGTTGCAGATCAACATCATGGGACGTGAATTTCGTGTCGCTTGTGCGGAACACGAGCAAAAGGGCCTGCTCGAAGCCGTTGAATACCTGAACAGCAAAATGCAGGAAATCCGTGATCGCGGCAAAGTCATCGGCCTCGAACGCGTCGCCATCATGGCAGCGCTGAACATCACCCACGAATTCCTGTCGATGAAAGTCGGCGGCAACTTTGACATCGCGGAAACCAAGCGTAGAATTCAACGCATGGAGACGGCCATCGATCAGGCGATGGCGGAGCAAGCCAAGCTGTTCTGAGTTTTTTCTGCATGGATTTGTCCCGTTGCTTTTCCCCTGATGATGTTCCGTTCAATGTTTCCCCTGCGGTGTTTGTTCAGGCCATATACTCTTTGAGCCAATAGACATTGCACTGGTCGCCGACCAAAGCGGTTTCGGTGTGCGCATCCCACGTCGGATGTGCCTGAAGAAATCCGGAAGGTGGCCGCCTTGAACCCTAGGTTCAGGATGCTGGTCTGCAACGGCACATGCGGGGGACCCCACAATCAATGCGGCGTAGCCGCATTTTTTTATAGCAAAACGACAACTCAGCCACAAGTTCACAGAGGACACAGAGGGAACCAAAACGCAGGCATCCTGATGTTCTCTGTGACCTTGTATGTTCGTTTTGTAGGTGTATGTTTGTGGTGTTCTCGGGTCTGGCCGGACTTGAGGACGGGGAAACGGTAGATCGATTGTGACCCGGTTCAAATCGACACAGAGCAAGATCGCCGGTTCCTGTTTTGCTTTAATCCGAGCAGTTGCCTGGGCACGAGCCCGAATTTTTGCAAGATTGGATGGAGTGAAGCGATGAGAGAGTCTACGAGTTTTATTGGAATTGATGTATCCAAAAATACCCTGG
>JAKFUJ010000293.1 GCA_021732805.1 Betaproteobacteria bacterium
GCCGCGCGCAATCCGTTTCGCTGAGCCGGGCTTCGGGATCGGCCGGCAGCGCAATCAGTTCCAGCGGCAAACCCAGACGTTGCGCATGGGCGGCGATGTCGGCGCCGCGCGCGCTATGCAATACATGGGAAACCAGCAGGGTCGTCATTGCAGGGCCGGCGGGGAGGGGCGAAGGAAGAGGGGAGATTTTACCCGCTCTTTGCTACCATGCGGCACAGGCTGGCACAGCATCAACACTATGGAAGTCCATTCGATGGAAATTACCGCCCTTGAACTCTCGCAACAATTGATCGCGCGCCGTTCGGTGACGCCGGAAGATGCCGGCTGTCTCGACCTGGTGATGGCGCAACTGAAACCGCTGGGATTCGAATGCGAAATCATTGCCAACAACGGTGTTACCAATCTGTGGGCGCGTCGCGGCAAGACAGCGCCGCTGGTGTGTTTTGCGGGGCATACCGATGTCGTGCCCACCGGCCCGCTGGAACACTGGCGGATTGATCCGTTTACGCCGACGGTGAAGGACGGCATGTTGTACGGCCGCGGCGCCTCCGACATGAAAACCTCCATCGCCGCATTCGTGATTGCGCTGCGCGATTTCGTCAAGGCCCATCCCGATCATCCGGGTTCGCTGGCCGTGTTGTTTACCTCCGATGAAGAAGGGCCGGCCACCGACGGCACGGTGCGCGTGGTGGAGATGCTGGCGAAGCGCGGTGAAAAACCCGATTACTGTGTCGTCGGTGAACCGACCTGCGTCAAACAACTGGGCGACACCATCAAGAACGGTCGTCGCGGCTCGCTGTCGGGGATACTCACCGTCAACGGCGTGCAGGGCCATGTCGCCTATCCGCATCTGGCGCGCAACCCGATCCACGAAGTCGCCGGCGCCATCGCCGAACTGGCGGCTACGGAATGGGATCGCGGCAACGAATATTTTCCGCCGACGACCTGGCAGGTGTCGAACTTCAGCTCCGGCACCGGCGCCAACAACGTGATTCCCGGCACGGCGCGCGTGCAGTTCAATTTCCGGTTTTCGACGGCGAGCACCGTCGAATCACTGCAGACGCAGGTGCAGGGCATACTCAACAAGCATGGTGTTCAATATGATCTGGAATGGAAACAGGACGGCCGTCCGTTCCTGACGCCGAAAGGCGATCTGGTGGCCGCGCTGTCGCAAGCGATCAAGGAAGTCACGGGGGTGACCACTGAACTGTCGACCACCGGCGGCACTTCCGACGGCCGTTTCATCGCCGACATCTGTCCGCAGGTCGTCGAGTTCGGCCCCGGCAACGCCACCATCCACAAGGTCAATGAGTGCGTGGCGGTGGCGGAAATCGAGCCGCTGCAAAAAATTTATCAACGCGTGCTGGAAATCCTGCTGCGAAATTAGTACAGCTTTTCAAGTGAGGGGGAGCGATGGTTTTCCTTGATCGAATACTGATACTGGCCAAGACCTATCCTTCACCCAGCGCGAAGTATGTCGAGACATCCTGCGTTGCCGGAATCAATGAGCATGGGCAGTTGCGCCGACTATATCCGGTGCCGTTCCGATTGATTGAAGAAGGTAAGCAATTCAAGAAGTGGCAATGGATTACGGCGCAGGTCAGAAAATCCAATGATGACCATCGACCGGAGAGACACCGGATTTTCATCGACACCATCGAATGCGATGCGGGCTCGTTGCCGACGAAGAACTACTGGGAAGCGCGATGGCTATGAATTGATCGCATTCCTGTTTTCTCCAGCTTTGCCGAAATCGAACAGCGGCGATTGAGGACCGGCGAAAGCCTGGCATTGTTACGCCCTAAACGAATCCTGAATCTAGAAATCCGGTCTGCGCGATATGCTGACTGGACCGCGGATGAAAAGACGAAGCTGATACAGGAACAGATGCAGGGCAACCTGTTTGTTCAGGCCGAGGCGGAGCAGCAAATCAGGGAACTGAAGAAAATCCCCTTTGATTTTTACTATAACTACGTCTGCGATACATCTGAAGGCGAAGTTGAGCAGAGGCACAAAATAGTGGATTGGGAGGCCGGTGCTTTGTACTGGAATTGCTCGAATAACTACGGCGCAGAATGGGAGCGGCCCTTTCGCGCGAAACTCGAGGAAGAATTGGTTGGCAAGGATTTGATGTTCCTGATTGGCAACATCCATCGCTTCCAGGATCAGTGGTTGATTGTTAGTTTGATCTACCCGCCTAAGCAGCGGCCAGTGCCCAATCCGCAGACACCGCTGTTTTGAGCCTGTTAGCGTGGATGTGGCAGATGGGCATCGCGCTTAACCCACTTACGGCATCAGCCACCATTGAGCGATGGCAATAGTTGTAATCCGCTTCGAAGCACAGCAGCACGCAATGGGAAATCGTCGCCATTGAGGCCAGATCAGCAATCGCTTCGGTCTGCGTCTCGAGGTATTTCAGAAAACCGTCTTGGTAGCGTTTCCAATTGCCGTCAGTACGATAACGGTTCCGGATTGGCTTCGGGCAGCCCAGTTCAGGGATATGAACGTAATCCAGGCCGCTGAGGTTAAGCGTATCCGACAGTATTTTCTTCGAGAATCCCGGTTTTCTTGAGAGTGGCAGTTCGCGGATATCGACTACGGTTTCGATGTTATGCGTTTGCAACAGTGACAAAAAATGATCAATGTCGATACCTTCATAGCCTATAGTGTAAATAGTCATGTTTACACGCCCTTTACCTTGGCGACTCATCGGGTACGCCAGTCGATTGATCGGCGTCTAGGCGATTAAACGGGAAGCGCAATTTTTCGTAGTCTTCCACGAGCGTCGCGATAAGCAAGAGACGCTTGCCGTCCGCGGTTCCGGACGCGGGATCATCAGCCGCAAGCCTAGCCACCTCGGCCAGGTAAGCCTGGTAAGCGTCGTCGGTCAGGATGGTGTTCGGCTCGCGCATGATGCAATTTTCAATAGGAATATCGACTACACAGGTTGCAATTGTACTTTAACTTTATGTCGATTATCTTTTCTGTAGTGCGTAGCCATCACAACATCAGCGAGAGGTCCTGAGCCACTGCAGCGCGCCGGTGCCGGCAGCACGCCCCGTCGCAAAACACGCGGTCAGCAGGTAACCGCCGGTCGGGGCTTCCCAGTCGAGCATTTCGCCGGCGCAGAACACCCCCGGCAGTTCGCGCAGCATCAGTTGCTCATCCAGGGCTTCAAACGGAACGCCGCCGGCGCTGCTGATGGCTTCATCCAGCGGTCGCGCTGCGGCGAGCCGCAAGGGCAGTGCCTTGATGGTGGCTGCGAGGCGCTGCGGGTCGCGCATCTCCGCGGCATTCAGCGCTTCGCGCAGCAGTCCGGCCTTGACCCCCTTGATGCCGAGGCGGCCCTGCAGGTGGCTGGACAGGGAACGCGAACCACGCGGGTGCGAGACTTCGGCCAGCACCCGCGCCGGGTCCTTGTCCGGTGCGAGATCCAGTTGCAGCGTGACGCTGCCTCGCACGGCGATGCAGTCGCGCAGCGGCGCCGACAGCGCATAGACCAGGCTGCCTTCAAGGCCGTAATCGCTGACCGTGAATTCACCCTGCCGGCGATGGGTAATGCCCTGCGCATCGCTCAGCGTTGCGGCGACGGCCTTGACCGGCTGGCCGGCAAAGTGTTCGCGGAAGTGTGTGCTCCAGGCGATTTCAAAACCGCAGTTCGAGGGTAACAGCGGCGCCACCGCAACGCCGCGCGCGGCCAGCAGCGGCACCCACGCGCCATCGGAACCGAGCCGAGCCCAGCTGCCGCCACCCAGTGCGAGTACGCTGCAGTCGGCATGAATGATTTTCTCGCCGGCAGGTGTTGCAAAACGCAGTCCGCCATCATCACTCCAGCCCGTCCAGCGGTGGCGGGCATGGATGCGCAAGCCGGCGGCGCGTAAACGGTGCAGCCAGGCACGCAGCAGCGGGGCCGCTTTCATTTCTTTCGGGAATACGCGCTGCGAGCTGCCAACAAAGGTTTCGATGCCGAGGCCCTGTGCCCAACTGCGCAGTTGCTGCGCGCCAAAGTCCTGCAACAGCGGCGCGATCTGCGACCGGCGCGCGCCATACCGCAGCAGGAATTTTTCCGCGGCTTCGGCATGGGTGATGTTCAGCCCGCCCTTGCCGGCGAGCAGGAATTTGCGGCCGACGGAGGGCATGGCATCGTAAAGATCGACCTCTGCACCGCCCGCGAGCAGCATTTCCGCCGCCATCAGCCCAGCCGGGCCGCCGCCGATGACGGCCGCGCAGGCGGCTACAGCCACTTTGCTTTGCGGAAGCGGTAGAACAGGTATGCGTCGATGACCACCATGCTGCCCAGTGCCAGCGGATAACCCCAGGCCCATTTCAATTCCGGCATGAAATCGAAGTTCATGCCATAGATGCCGGCGATCATGGTCGGCACGGCGACCAGCGCGGCGTAACCGGCGAGACGTTTGGTCACTTCGCTTTCCTGCAGTGTGATCAGCGACAGGCTGACCGAGATCGCAGTGGTCACCATCTCGCGCGCGGCATCGATGCCCTGGTTGATGCGTCCGAGATGGTCGGAGACGTCACGGAAATACTCGCCCAGCCCGGCGCAGATCAGCGGTACGCGGCCACCGTACAGTTTGCCGACACTCTCCAGCAGCGGCGCGGTGGCGTGCTTGAGTGTCATCAGATCCTGCTTGATGCCGTACAGTGCTTCAATGTTGGCGCGTGGCGAGGTTCCGGCGAAAATATTGTCCTCGATATTCTCAAGCTGGGTTTCAATGCGGTCGAGGATCGGGAAATAGCGGTCGACGACGGCGTCCATCAATGCGTAAAGAATATAACCGGTGCCGTGCTGCATCAGTTCCGGTTCGCGCTCGCAGCGTGCGCGCACATCCTGAAAATTGCGCTCGCTGCGGCTGCGCACGGACAGCACGTAATTACGGGCCACGAAAATATCGACTTCGCCGACGCGCAGCTCATCGCCGTCGACTTCGATCATGTGCAGCACCAAAAACAGCGAGTCGCCGTATTCCTCGAATTTCGGCCGCTGGTGGCCATTGCGGGCATCTTCGACGGCCAGTGGATGCAGGCCAAACTCTTCTTCCAGCGGCTCAAGTTCGTGCGGCTCCGGATCGCGCACAGCCACCCATACGATACAGTCGTTACGTGCGAGGTATTTGTGGATTTCCTCGCGCGCGATGTCCGCGATTTTTTGGCCGTCTTTGTAGGCGACGCTGTTGACCAGCATGGGGACTCCCTTTCGCCCCGATGATAACGCAGCAACAGGGTATTGGAGCGCCGGCGCTCAGGCCAGCCAGGGCCGTTCGCGGTGGTAACTGTCCTCGAAAGATTCGATGCCGGGAAGTTGTTCCATCACCAGCCCGATGTCGTCCAGGCCCTTGAGCAGTCGCTCCTTGTACACCGGGTCGATGCTGAAAGGGTGCGCCGTGCCCTCGGTGTCGGTGACGGTCTGCGCCGGCAGGTCGATGGACAGTGTGGCGCCAGGGTTGGCCTGCAACTGGTCGCGCAGTCCGCGGCAGATTTCCTCGGGCAGGGTCACCGGCAACATGCCGTTCTGCAGTTCATTGGCGTAATGGATGTCGCCGAAGGAGGGTGCGATCACCGCGCGGATGCCGTAGTCAAGCAATGCGTATACCGCACCTTCGCGCGACGAGCCGCAGCCGAAATTGGCGCCGGCGACGATGATGCCGGCACGGCGGAACGCCGGCTTGTTCAGCACAAAATCGGGTTTTTCCTGCCCGGCGTTGTCAAAACGCACGTCGTGGAACAGGTAACCCTCATACCCCGCCTTGTCGTTGCGCAGCTTGCGCAGGAAACGCACGGGGATGATGCGGTCGGTGTCGATGTTCGCCATGTCGATGGGTGCGGCGACGGCGGTGAGTGTGGTGAAAGGTTTCATGGCTCAGACGCCTTCAGCCAGCAGTTTGCGCACGTCGGTGACATGCCCGGTGATCATCGCCGCGGCGGCCATCGCCGGACTCATCAGGTGCGTGCGCGCGCCCTTGCCCTGGCGGCCTTCGAAATTGCGGTTGGAGGTTGAAGCGCAGCGCAGGCCCGCGGGCACGGTGTCGCCATTCATCGCCGCGCAGCTTGAGCAGCCCGAAGCGCGCCATTCAACCCCCGCGTCGAGGAAGATGCGGTGCAGACCTTCGGCTTCGGCCTGCGCTTTTAATGCGGTGGACCCCGGCGATACCCAGGCCGGGATCATCGACTTGCGGCCCTTCAACACGGCAGCAGCAGCGCGCAAATCCTCAATGCGGCCATTGGTACAGCTGCCGATGAAGGCGCGATCAATGCGGATGTCGGTAAGTGCCATGCCGGGCTGGAGATCCATGTAGGCCAGCGCCTGTTCGGCATGTGCGCGCCGGTCGGCGTCGCCCAGGGATTTCGGGTCCGGGATATGTCCGGAAACCGGCAGCGCTTCCTCGGGGCTG
>JAKFUJ010000212.1 GCA_021732805.1 Betaproteobacteria bacterium
GGCAGCCGGCCGGCGGTATCTGCGAGCACGATGTCGGTGCCACGGGCCTTTGCCGCGTTGATGGCATCGAAAATCACCGCTGCAGCATCGCCGGATTCCTGGGAGACCACGGTCACATTGTTGCGCTCACCCCACGCGGCGAGCTGTTCACGCGCCGCTGCACGGAAGGTATCGCCTGCCGCCAGTAACACGGATTTGCCCTGCGCCTGAAAATAATGCGCCAGTTTGCCGATGGAAGTGGTTTTGCCGGCGCCGTTGACCCCCGCCAGCATGATCACAAAGGGGCGCTGGCCTGTAGTATCCAGCGGCGCAGCTGCCGGGCGCAACATTTCAATCAGCGTTTCGCGCAATGCTTCACGCAACTGGCCGGCTTCGCTGAAACGCCCGCGTTTTGCGCCGGCGCGCAGCGTATCGAGCAGGTGCGCGGTGGCGGCGACGCCGACATCGGCGGTCAACAGAACGGTTTCCAGTTCCTCGTAAAACGACTCATCCAGCTTGCGGCCGGCGCCGAACAGACCGGCGAGTCCGGCACCCAGGCGCTCGCGACTTTTGCCAAGACCCTGCTGCAGACGCGCCATCCAGCCCGTTGCGGCGGGCGCCGTTTCGGTGGATTCGCGGTTTTTACGGAAACCAAACATGATGGGCGCAGTCTGAGATGATGTGGTCAGCCCGACAGACACACTTTGATACTGCCAGGTCGCGTTGCAGCCGGGCTGGTTGCTGATCGAGTTGGTTACAATGGAACTGGTTACAATTCTAACAGGGCACTTCAATTCGCAGTTTTGCCAGAAGCTGTCTCCGGCCTGCATACCGGAAAGGTTTTGCGCGGCTGCCATCTGAACAACTGACGGGAAAACATGAATCCGGCACTCAGGCTTTACAGCATCATTGTTGCTGCGTGTTTAACGCTGAGCGGCGGCGCGATCTCCGCCCAGCCTGCTGATGATGTGGCGGTGCGTGAGCTGGCAAACGGGCTGCGCATCATCGTCAAGCCCGATCGCCGGGCGCCGGTGGTCGTCAACATGGTGTGGTACCGCATCGGCAGTGTCGATGAGAAAAACGGATTTACCGGCATCGCGCACGTGCTGGAGCACATGATGTTCAAGGGCACAAAAACCGTGGCGCCGGGTGAATTTTCGCGGCTGATCGCTGCTGCCGGCGGGCGCGAGAACGCATTCACCAGCCGCGATTACACCGGTTATTTCCAGACCTTGCAGAAATCCGCCTTGCCGCTGTCGTTGCGGCTGGAAGCTGACCGCATGACCAACCTGGTTCTGTCGCAGGAAGAGTTTGCCAAGGAGCTGAAAGTGGTGATGGAGGAGCGGCGGCTGCGCACCGATGACCGTCCGCAGTCTGTGGTTTATGAACGGTTGATGGCCAGCGCACTGGTCGCCCATCCCTATCGCAACCCGATCATCGGCTGGATGAGTGACCTCGAGAATCTCAGTCTTGCCGACACCCGGGCGTTTTATGACGCCTGGTACGCGCCCAACAACGCCACGGTGGTGGTGGTCGGTGACGTGGTCCCGGATGAGGTGTTCGCATTGGTGGAAAAATATTTCGGCTCGATTCCGCGCAAGACATTGCCGCCACGCAAGCCGCAGGATGAGCCGCCGCAACTCGGGCTGAAGCGGTTGACGGTCAAGGCGCCGGCGGAGCTGCCTTACGTGTTGATGGCGTACCGTGTGCCCGGGTTGCAGAAACCCGCCACCGACTGGGAGCCCTATGCGTTTGACATGCTGGAGAGCGTCTTGAGCGGCAATGACGCCGCCCGCCTGCCGCAAAAGCTGGTGAAAACGGATCTGCTGGCGACCACCGCGGGCGCCGGTTATGACGGCGTCGGACGCGGCCCGTCCTTTTTCTATCTCAGCGGCTCACCGGTCGCCGGCCGCACCGCGGAACAACTGGAGCAGGGCCTGCGTCGCGAGTTGCGACGCGTGGTTGAGGAAGGGGTGACCGAGGCGGAACTGAACCGGGTCAAGGCACAGGTCATCGCAGCGCAGGTCTATCAGCGCGACTCGATGTTTTTCCAGGCGCGGCAGATCGGTTCCATGGAAACCATCGGATTTTCGTATCGGGATCTTGATCTGTACATCGAAAAGCTGAAGCAGGTCACCGCGGAACAGGTGAAGGAAGTCGCCCGTAAATACCTGATCGACGATGTGCTGACGGTTGCTTATCTTGATCCACAGCCTTTGGAGGGCGCGCCAAGACGGGCAGCACCCGCGGGAGTGCGTCATGGTCAATAATCTGATGAAGCTGCTCAAACCGGCGGTGGCGGCGATGTTGTGGTGTGTGGTGCAGCCGGCACTGGCGATCCTGCCCATCGAGCAATGGCAAACGGGCAGCGGCGCAAAGGTCTATTTCGTGATGAATCGCAGCCTGCCGATGCTCGATGTCTCGGTCGATTTTCCGGCGGGATCGGGAAATGACTCGAAGCAGAAATCGGGCGTGGCGGCGTTGGCCAACGGCCTGCTGCGCCAGGGGGCGGACGGGCTGAGTGAGGACGATATTGCGCGCGGGTTCGCCGATATCGGCGCCGGTTTGGGTGGCCGTTTCGATGCCGATCGTGCGGGCCTGTCGCTGCGCACGCTGTCCGATCCGAAACAGCGCATACCGGCGCTGGAACTGCTGACGCGCATCCTGCGCGCACCGGAATTTCCGACGGCTGTTGTTGAACGCGAAAAAGCCCGTCAGATCGGCGCATTGAAGGAAGCGGACCTGAAGCCGGACACCCAAGCTGCACGGATTTTTGCGCAACTGGTTTTCCGCGATCATCCCTATGCATTGCGCTCCGTTGGCGAAGTCGCCACCATCGGCGATGTCACCCGTGACGATCTGCTGGCGTTTTACCGGCGCCATTACGTGGCGGAGCGCGCCGTGGTCGCGATCATGGGTGATGTGTCGCGCCAGCAGGCGGAAGCGATCGCCGACCAGCTGACCCGCGGATTGCCTCGGGCCGGCGGTGCTGTTCCGGGGTTGCCTGCAGTGGCTCCATTGCAGGGTGCAATTACACGGATTGTGGCGCACCCGGCGTCCCAGAGTCATATTCTGATCGGCGCGCCAGGCATCCGCCGCGATGATCCGGATTATTTCACCCTGTTCGTCGGCAACCACATCCTCGGCGGCGGCGGATTCGTGTCGCGCATCAACGAGGAAGTGCGGCAGAAGCGCGGCATGGCGTACTCGGCGTACAGTTATTTTTCGCCACAACTGGCGGCTGGACCTTTTGTGATCGGCATGCAGACGCGGCGTGATCAGGCCGATGAGGCGCTGGCCGTGGCGCGCAAAACGCTGCGTGACTTCATCAACAATGGCCCCACGGAGAAGGAACTGCTGGCGGCGCGGCAGAATATCGTCGGCGGCTTTCCGATGCGTATCGACAGCAATCGCAAGATTCACGAGTATCTGGCCGTCATCGGTTTTTATGGATTGTCTGTCACTTATATCGATGACTTTATCGGCAATGTCGAGCGGGTGACGGTGGCCGGCATCAAGGCGGCGTTTGCGCGCCATGTCGATCCGGACAAGCTGGTGACCGTGGTGGTCGGCGCCGACAAGGATCAGACGGTGGCTGCAGCACGTTGAGTGGTCGGCGGAGTTCGGGATGAGCGGCAGCGCGACCCGCAACAACGAAGTGCGCATCATCGGCGGCGCCTGGCGCAGCCGCCGCATCCGTTTCCCGGATCGTCCCGGGTTGCGGCCAACGCCGGACCGGGTGCGCGAAACCCTGTTCAACTGGCTGGGCCAGGACCTGAGCGGCATGGATTGCCTGGATTTGTTTGCCGGCAGCGGCGCGCTGGGTTTCGAGGCGGCCTCCCGCGGCGCGCGGCGCGTGACCATGGTCGAAAGCGACGTTGCGGCTTTCCGTGCGTTGCAGGACAACAGCGCGACGCTGAAAGCGTCAGCGGTGACCGCAGTGCGTGCCGATGCGCTAGAATTCCTGAACAATCATCAGCTTCTTCAGTACCATGTGGTGTTTCTCGATCCGCCGTTTGCCGAAGATCACTGGCCGATGCTGCTGAAACGGCTGCCGCAGTATCTGGCGCCCGGAGGATTTGTGTATTGCGAGCGCGCGCAGCCGCTGGCTGCGTTAAGCGGCTGGGCAGTGATGAAAAGCGGACGTGCAGGCCAGGTCAGCCATCAATTGTTGAAACGGGTCGAAAATGAATAACAAGGCGGTGTATCCCGGAACGTTTGATCCGATGACGCGCGGTCATGAAGATCTGGTGCGTCGTGCTGCGGGTTTGTTTGACCATGTGGTGCTGGCAGTGGCCGACAGTCGCACCAAAAAACCGTTGTTCACACTGGCGGAACGCCTCGACATGGCGAAGGAGGCCTTGCGTGATGTCAAAAACGTCAGCATCGAAGGTTTTTCCGGGCTGCTGATGCAGTTCGTGCGCGAGCAGGATGCGCGAGTGGTGTTGCGCGGGGTGCGCGCAGTGTCCGACTTTGATTACGAATTCCAGCTGGCGGGCATGAACCGCAAAATGCATCCCGAGATTGAAACCGTGTTCATGACGCCGGGCGAGGAATACATGTTCCTGTCGGCAACGCTGGTGCGCGAGATTTCGGTGATGGGCGGCGACGTGTCCAAGTTTGTGTCGCCGGTGATCGCGGCCCGGCTGAAGGCCAAGATCAAGGACCTGGGCGGTAAATGATGCGGAGTCGTTCATGACGCTGATGATCACCGACGAATGCATCAACTGCGACGTCTGCGAGCCGGAATGCCCGAACGAGGCGATCTCGGCCGGTGAGGAAATCTACGTCATTGATCCGCAGAAGTGCACCGAATGTGTCGGCCATTTTGATGAACCGCAATGCCAGAAGGTGTGTCCGGTGGATTGCATACCGCTGGATCCGCAGCGCGAGGAAACGCACGAGCAGTTGCAGCAGAAATACCGGCAACTGATGGCCCTGAAGGTGGCCTGACCGCTATCGTTTTTGACAGACCGGGCAATAACAGGTCGCCCGCTGCGCCTGTTTCAATTCGCGAATGAGAGTGCCGCAGCGCATGCAGGATTCTCCGCCACGGCCGTACACCGAAAAATGGCTCTGGAAATTTCCCGCCATGCCGTCGCTGCCGACATAGTCGCGCAGCGAGCTGCCACCGGCCTCTATAGCTTCTCCCAGGGTTTGCTTGATTTCTTTTGCCAGCGCATCGCAGCGGGTACGGCTGATGCGTTGCGCCGGCGTGCGCGGATCGATGCCGGCGCGGAACAACGCTTCGTTGGCGTAGATGTTGCCGACACCGGCGACGACATGACTGTCCATGATCACCGGCTTGATCGCAGCGCTGCGTGTGCGCGTCGCGCGGTGCAGTATTGCGCCGTCAAAATCCGCAGTCAGCGGCTCCGGTCCGATTGCGGCGAGCAGCGGATGCCGCAGCGGATCGCCGGATTGCCACAGCACGAGGCCGAAGCGGCGCGGATCGCGCAGGCGGACGATGCGGCCGTTGCCGAATTCGAGATCGAAATGGTCGTGTTTCTCTGCGGGTGTTGCGGCATCGACCAGCCACAGCCGGCCGGACATGCCGAGATGCACGATCAAGGCGCCGGCACGGTCATCCAGCGGGGTGCAGTTGAACAGCAGATATTTGCCGCGGCGTGTCAGCGAATGGACATGCGCGCCGGCGAGGCGGCGCTCCAGACCGCGCGGCACCGGCTGCCGCATGCCGCGGTGGCGGACGACGGCGCGCACAATGGGTTGCCGCTAAACGGTGGCAGCCAGTCCGCGGCGGGTGGTTTCGACTTCCGGCAGTTCAGGCACGGTATGAATATAACTAATTGTTTTTATTGATTATTTTTTATGTTCAGGGGCGGGCTGCGGTTTGCCCAGCAGTGGTTTGCCGGCGGCTTCCATGAACAAATACTGCAACCCGGCGTCGCGTCGCCACAGCACCAGTTGCGGCTGGTATTGCAGTACTGCGAACTCAATAGCCCCGCCGTCACGCAGCGTCATGCGGATTTCAGCCAGCGGCGGGCGCTGGTCATAGGGCTCGACTTGCGCGGCGGACGCATGCCGCCATTGATCTATGTAACGCTGCAGATCATCGGCGCCGGCATCGTTCGCCGGCGTCATGGTCCATCGTCCAGCGGATTGGCGGACGCTGAATTCCGGCAGCGTGATCGCGACCGGCTGTTCATTTTCGCCGAGCAGCGCGCGGCGGATCAATGCACCGGCGTTGGCGGGCAGTGCTGCGCCGTGGCGCAGGGCAACGGCATAGACGCTGTCTCCGCGCAGTACATATTGTTCACTGGTGACCGCATTGACGCCGCCGAACGCGTATTCCGTGCCGTCGATGTTCAGCCTGGCGATCGGCGATTGCAGGTCGAAACGCGCGAGATCGGTGGCAGGCAGTTTCGCAGTGGGTTGCGCATCCATGATGGTCAGCAGAC
>JAKFUJ010000043.1 GCA_021732805.1 Betaproteobacteria bacterium
ATCCTGTTCAGGCGATCGTTTTCCCGGTCAGCCAGGCGCGCTCGATCTGCGGCACGGCGCTGGCGATGCGCTCGCCGATCTCGGCCGCCGTCAGCGAGCTCAGCGGATGCTGGATCACCACCGCATCCAGCCCGGTCATGCCCAGCGCATCACGCTGCGTCACCGCCTCCAGCGTGAATTCGCTGGTGACAATCACTGCCGTCGGCAGCCCTTTTGATTCCAGGGTCACGGCGTCGTGCATACAGCACGACGTGCATGACCCTCAATCGCCGATGGCGGTCAGCGCAATGTCGTGATTGGCGACGATCTCGGCGATCAGCTCCGGCGCGGCATTCGACGAAAAACTGTCCTTGGTGAAATAGTTCACCGCGGCGAGTTTGTGCCTGGCCTGCAATTGATCGCGCACGCCGCGCAGCATCTTGTTGCAGTTCCATTTGGAATTGTCGAGGATCGCCAGCCGCAGGCCGTCAATTTTTTTGACGCGCGGCGCCAGACCCATGGGTTGCGCTTCAACGATACCGCGCGGGTCGTAAACAGGGATTGTTTGCATGGATACCTCCGAAATCAAAGTCAAAATCTTTTAGCTTTTAAGTGATTACAAATAACAGGTGCCATCGACGCACTGCGCGCCGCCGCCCGCAGGCGCGGCACCACCCAGCGCGCGCAGCACCGGTGAGGACATGCGCCCCCAGCCGGGTATGAATGCGGAGAACCGCCCCGCTTCGCCGCCGGCGACAAACACATGGATATTGTCGGGGCTGGGCACGATGGGCGTGCGCGCATCGGGTTCACGTTTGTAC
This sequence comes from Betaproteobacteria bacterium, assembly GCA_021732805.1. Taxonomy (GTDB): domain Bacteria; phylum Pseudomonadota; class Gammaproteobacteria; order Burkholderiales; family SG8-41. The sequence continues at coordinate 801 of JAKFUJ010000043.1, forward strand.
CAGACCGGCAGTGTGCGGTTGTAGACCTTGCCGTAACGCTCGCCGCAATACAGGTCTTTCCACAGATTGCCGGAATGCGCCCACAGGTAATGACGGATGTCATGGCGTTTCCAGCCGTGTTTGGCGATGGTCTGCGCATGCTCCAATCCAAGCACCACTGCACAATGTCCACCGGAGACTGCGTTGTTGTTGCAGATGGTGCTCATTGCCGAACAAATGCTGTCGAGGATGCCTTCAGGGTCGTTGGCAAAATGGTTGGTCACGCTGTGCGGCGGCTCGGCGGCGAGCACGAACACCGAAGAATCGTCCGCCTTGTAACCTTTTTCGACGTGATACGGCGCGAACGGACTCTGCTCCTCGTTCTCGGCGATGCAGTAAGTGTACTTGCCGGGATGACCCAGCGTACTTTTGTCGAGCAGGCCTGGCCAGCCCCCGCCCACGTTCAACAGCATCAGCCGGATCGCGCGGCCGATGGTGGCATTGGCGCGATTGCCGGAACCGAATACATTGCAGCCGGCATTCATGCCGATCTGTGTGCGTACCGGGCCGTTGACGATCAACAGCGGACTCGCCATGTGCGTCGTCGCCTGCACGCCGTTCAAATTAAACGGTTGTGCGGTCAGCGCCAGCATCGCCGCCTCGACCACCGGTGCGTACTCCGGCAGACAGCCCGCCATCACCATGTTGATTGCCAGCACTTCACGCGTCAGGCTGCCCCAGCGCGGCGGCACGCGACATACCGGTTGCTGCGCGTCACCGCCCAGCGCAGCGATGATGGCAGCGATTTTTTGCGGGGTCGGCGGCACCAGCGGGAAACCGTCGGAATAACCCTGCGCGTAGTACCACTCGATGAGATCGGCGCCCGCGGGGGGTGCGTCATTCCTGCTGTTGGCTGCGACAGATGCCATTGATTTGCTCCCTTTAAGCCGCACAGGGTAAACAACATCATCAGGCGGGGCAATGCCACTGGACGCAGCGCCCAAATGGCGGTCGCCGGCATCGCGTTGACAATTGCCTCATGAATGCCTAGAACAGCGGCTGACTCCACAGCATCAGGAAAAACCGATGATCCATGCCGAACCCGGACTGTTCCTGCGCCATGAACCGCTGACTGCCGCCATGCCGCTGGTGGTCGATGTATCGCGCAGCGGCCGCGAATATCCGAAGGAATACCGCTCACCATTGCCGTTCACCACCGTGCACGACAATGTATCGATGTATGTCGAAGACCTGTGGGCCGGCACGCCGGCTGCCGGCGGCACACTGCTTTATTGCACATTCCCCAATACCTGGGTCGACGTCAACCGCAACGAGGCCGACATGGATCCCGCTATTGTTGACGGGCAATGGCCGAAAGCATTGAAACCCACGGCACGCACGCTGGAAGGCCTGGGCCTGATCAAAACCAGATCACGCTATGGCGAACCGTTTCAGGAACGCAAGCTGACGGTTGCCGAAATCGAAGAACGCCTGTCGTGTTATTACCGGCCGTACCACGCCGAGTTGAAACGCATTGTTGATGAAACCCATCAGAGATTCGGTGTGCTGCGCCAGATTTCCTGCCACTGCATGTCGGCTGTGGGTGCGCCGACCCATCCCGATGCCGGCAAACCACGCGCCGATTTCTGCATCAGTGACCTCAAGGGCAAAACATCCTCAGCGCAAACCATGGCGCTGGTCGTCGACACCTTGAAGGGCCTGGGCTACAGCGTTTCGGTCAACGAGCCCTATGTCGGCAACGAACTGATCGGACGCCACGGCGATCCGGCGCGCGGCATCGACTCGATTCAGGTCGAGATCAACAAAAAGCTGTTCATGGATACCAAAACCTTCCGCCGGACTGAAGGTTTCAACCGGCTGAAAACCGATCTCGACCGGTTGCTTGCAGTCGTTGCCGCGGATGCGCTGAAAAAACGTTCGTGAAACTTCAGTCGGCTTTGGCACCCGATGACTTGACCACTTTCGCCCATTTCGTCACATCGTTCTGCACGACTTTGGCGAATTCCTCCGGCGTCGTCGCATAGGATTCCGCGCCCTGCTTCAGCAGCAGTTCCCTGACGTCCTGCGAGTTGATGATTTTGACGATGTCGGCATTCAACTGCTGGATGATTTCTCGCGGCGTGCCGTCCGGCGCAAACACCCCGTACCAGGCCACGGCTTCATAACCCGGCAAACCGGACTCGGCCACAGTCGGAAATTCCTTTGCGCTGGGAAAACGTTTGGCGCTGGTCACCGCCAGTCCGCGCAGCTTGCCGGAATTGACCAGCGGCAGGGACGACACGATGGTGGCAAACGACAAACCGACCTCGCCCGACACCACTGCCGGCATCGCCTGCGCGCCGCCCTTGAATGGAACATGCAGCATCTGCACTTTCGCCATGCTGGTGAACAACGCGCCGCTCAGATACAGAAAATTGCCCGACGATGCGTAGGACATGTCGCCGGGCCGCGCACGCGACAATGCAATCAGTTCGCGCACATTTTTCACCGGTATCGACGGGTGAGCGACCAGCATGTTGGGCAACAACGCGGCGGGTGTCACCGGCGCAAAATCCCTGATCGGATCGTACGACGGTTTGGCATAGAGGCTGGCATTGATGGCATGGGTGCCGGTGGTGCCCATCACCAGCGTGTAGCCGTCTGCCGCCGCACGCGCGGCGATTTCAGCGCCGACCACACCCCCGGCGCCACCACGGTTATCAACAACGGCGACCTGGCGCTTGTATTGATCGTTCATTTTCTGCGCAACGATGCGGGTGACCACATCCGTCGCACCACCCGGCGGAAAAGGCACGATGAAGCGGATGGCCCGCGCCGGATAGTCCTTGACCTGGGCATGGGCCGCACTGATTAAAGTCATCAACGCGGTTACTGCCGCAAAAATTGCCGGAATACGCATCATCGTTTTCCCCGTCATGTTATGCATGTAACTTGGAACTTAGCAAACTTTGTACCATGAGGGGAAAGCTGCCGCGGGTATCGGATGACATTCTCCGATTTTAGAGCCCCTCCCCTATTCCCCGGCAACAGTCTACTTTTTTTCCGCAGGCGTTGATGTTCCCGGTCCGTTACCCCAAACCTGAATGATGGTCTCTTCGTCCTTCGCGCCGTCGTAATGAATGCCCTTGGCATAGTGGATGACATAGCTGCCTGCGGGCGCAGGCACGGTACTACCCGGATCGAATACTTCGCCAGTACCCATCCACCATGTTCCGGAAATGACGACAAAAAAACGGTCGTGCTGATGAAAGTGCGGCCGGCTCATCTTGCCGGGATACCACTTGATGCGCACAACATAGGGTCCCGGCTTGCCGGGATCACCGAACAGGATGGCCTGCTCGTTGCTGCCGTTCGGATTTTTCACCCATTTGATTTGCGATGGTGGCGTGAAATCCACGGCTTCGCGGTTGATGTCGGCGGCACACAGCGGCGCTGAGACGAACACGAACAACGACGTCAGAAAAAATTGCAGTACACGCGTAATCATGAGACTCCCCCCAGGATTGAGTCGTGCCAGCTTACGCTGATTTGAAAATCTCGCGGTAAAGTCAGCGCTTATCAGCAGCAAAAATGACGCCGGTTTTTACCGACTCATATCAGATCGTGAATTTTATATTTTTCAATAAAATCAATTACTTATCGTTTATCTGATGCCCCTTGTAAATCCACCGCCCTCGCCCGCAGTGCGGTATCCGCCCGCAGCAACGCCTTGGCAATCTTGTGCGTCGGCGTGTGCGGCAGTTCATCGATGAAAGCCACGTAGCGCGGCACTTTCTGCAGCGCAAGGCGCGCACGGCACCACTCGGCAATTTCTTCGGCGCTGACTTTGGCGCCGGGTTTCATGGCAACAACAACAAAAATGTCGTCCTCGCCCAGCTCCGACGGCACGGCAATAGTGCCGGCCTCGGCCACTGCCGGATGTTCACCGACCACGCGATCGAGTTCGGCAGCGGCGATGTTTTCGCCGCGGCGACGAATGATGTCGCGCTTGCGCGAAATGAAAAAGTAGTAACCATCGCTGTCGCGCTTCACCAGATCGCCGGTCTTGAACCAGTCCTCATGAAAGGTATTGGCGGTCTGTTCGGGATCACGGAAATAACCCTGCATGATAATCGGCGTCTTCACCCACAGCTCACCCGGCTCATTGTCGGGCACATCACGGCCTTCGTCATCGACCACGCGGCACTGCGCCCACGGCCGCGCCGGATCCGGGTGACGGCCGACCGGGCCCATGCTTCCCAGTTTCTGCTGGCCCTCATTTTCCACATCAAACGGGTTGCAGGTCACGCCGGGAATCTCGGTCATGCCATAACCGCCAATACGATGCGGGATTTTGAAGTCGTCCCTGAAGGTTTCATCCATGCCGGCACGCACGCCGTAGACCTTTTTGATGCCATGCTCCGGGCGAAATTCGCTGCGCGGACGATTGCGCAGGATGCTGCCGATGGCCTCGATGATATTGACCTCGGTCGCGCCGGTATCGACAGTGGTCTGCCAGAAGGTGGAGGCCGAAAATTTCGGAATGATGATCATGCACGCGCCCGCGGCCAGCGTGCCGGCAACGGAATAGAACATGGCGTTGATGTGGAACAGCGGCAACACGATCATCACCCGATCATCGTCCTGCAGGTAGACGCGTTGCACAAAGGCCTCGCCACCGGTGACAAAACTGCGCTGGCTGTGCATGGCGCCTTTGGGGAAGCCGGTGGTGCCGGACGTGTACACGATCAGACAGGTGGCGTCGCCGGTAATGTCACCGGGCAGCGTTGCCTGGGGCGCTGTTTTTGCCAGCGCATTTGCCAACTCATCGAGCAACGGTGCCCCATCGGCCGCAGCATCCAGCATCACAAACCATGGCGGCGTTTTCAGCCCGGCAGCGGCATCGCGTGCCACGGTCAGCGTATCGCCGGTAGCGGCCACAGCACTGACTTCGGCATGGTGCAGCACGTATCTGGCTTCTTCAACGCCAAACTCGGGATTCACCGGCACCATGATCGCGCCCAGCCGCGCCAGCGCGAACAGCAGAATCACATGGCCGTCGCAGTTGCGCGCCATCACAGCCATGCGGTCGCCTTTGCGGATACCGCGCACCGCGAGTACGCGGGCAACCGCATCCACCGTCTGCGTGAACTCACCCCACGAAACGGTTTGTTCACGGAACCGCATGAATGGGCGCGACGCATCGCGGGATGCGCGACTCAGCAGTGCACCGTTCAATGTGTAATCGTGCCCGGGATACAGGCGCAGGACTTCAAGCGGTTTTTTCATGGTCTGGAATCCGGTGGATAGCCCGGAATTTTGGCATACAATCGCCGCTCTCACTGCCGACCAGTCCATATACAGAAAATCACCGCCATGAGTTTCTTCTCGCCACCGGAACGCATCACTGCCGAAGTTTTTACAGAACTGCCGAAAAAATTCCGTCGCACCAGAGTTTCCGCCGAGCGCCTCGCCGCCGGACGGCCCGCACCGCATGGCGGCTGCTTCCTCGAAGGACCGTCGTTTGACCGCAAGGGCAATCTGTATGTCACCGACATTCAATTTGGTCGCATCTTCCGCATCTCACCAAAAGGTGCATGGGATCTGGTCGTTGAGT
>JAKFUJ010000096.1 GCA_021732805.1 Betaproteobacteria bacterium
CAGTACGATGGTGAACCAGCGCAGGGTCCGGCGGGTCAACCTTTTTAAACCTTGCGCACTGCTGCCGGTGTGTCGTGTCATGGCGCGAAGATGGTAGCATGTTGCACTACACAAACGCTGCGCGGACGCCGGCTTCGCGCCCTTCTCAAAAAAGGTTTTCCGATGACTGCCCGCCCTGCCAATCTCGATTCATTCTGGATGCCGTTCACCGCCAATCGCGCATTCAAACAGTCTCCGCGCATGCTGGTTGCCGCCAAAGACATGCACTACACCACCGATGACGGCCGCCAGATTCTGGATGGCACTGCCGGTCTGTGGTGCGTCAATGCCGGACATTGCCGGCCGAAGATCGTCGAAGCCATACAGAAACAGGTGGCGACCATGGATTACAGCCCGGCTTTCCAGCTCGGCCATCCGGATGCATTCCGCGTCGCTGAACGGCTCGCTGCGATGGCGCCGGGTGACCTCGACCATGTGTTTTATTGCAACTCCGGCTCCGAGGGCGTCGATACCGCACTCAAAATCGCGCTGGCCTACCATCGTGCCCGCGGCGAAGGCCATCGCAATGTGCTGATCGGGCGGGAGCGCGGCTACCACGGCGCCGGTTTCGGCGGCATTTCGGTCGGCGGCATACCTGCCAACCGCAAAGCCTACGGCAACATGCTGTTCCGTGTCGATCATCTCGCGCACACCCACAACCTCAAGGAAAATGCCTTCAGCCAGGGCCAGCCGGCCTGGGGCGCGCATCTCGCGGATGAGTTGGAAAACCGCATCATCCCGCTGCACGACGCCAGCAACATCGCCGCCATCATTGTCGAACCGCTGGCCGGCTCCACCGGCGTGCTGGTCCCGCCCAAGGGTTATCTCGAGCGGCTGCGCCAGATTTGCGACAAGCACGGCCTGCTGCTGATATTCGATGAAGTCATCACCGGCTTCGGCCGCACCGGTCCGTGTTTCGGTGCGGATGCGGTCGGCGTGGTGCCCGACATGATGGTCGTCGCCAAGGGCCTGACCAACGGTACCGTGCCAATGGGCGCAGTGATCGCGCGCCGCGGCATTTACGATGCTGTGGTCAACAACGCCCCGCCCGGCATGATCGAACTGTTTCACGGTTACACCTACTCCGGTCATCCACTGGCCACGGCCGCGGCATTGGCCAGCCTTGATACTTTTGAAGAAGAAGGCTTGTTTCAACGTTCGCAGGAACTGGCTCCGTACTTTGCGCAGGCCGTGCAGTCGTTGCGTGAACTGCCCAATGTCATCGACGTGCGCAACATGGGCATGGTCGCCGGCATCGAACTCGAACCGCGGCCCGGCGCACCGGGCGCCCGCGCTTTCGAAACTTTCCTCAAGTGTTATGAAAAAGGCGCCTTGATCCGCACCACCGGCGACATCATTGCACTGTCGCCGCCGCTGATCATCAGCAAGGCGCAGATCGACGAGCTGATCGGCAAACTGGGCGACGCACTGCGGGAAGTTGGACGGGACTGATCATTCATAATGATAGCTTGCAGCGACGATGCTGCGTGACATCAGACAATTGATTTCAATGATTATTTCATACAACTTTTATTACGCACGCCCCGGCAACGCTGCAGCCGTTTTGCGCCAGCGTCTGCTGGCATCCGATGTGCGCGCGCGACTCGGACTGCAGCGGGGCCGCATCATCAGCAAAACCGAAGGTGATGATGATTTCCCGGAAGTGATCTGGCGGCTGGATTTTGCCGACATGGCCGCACAGGATGCCGACATGAAAGTCCGCGCAGCCAGCCCTGAATTCGAGGCCATACGTCACGGCATGCGCCAGCTTTACCGGCGCTTTGAACGGCCGTTGTACAAACCCTGCGGCAATACCGTGGCGGCGACCCGACCAACCCTGCTGTTACACGGCGTGTATTGCGACGCATCCGCTTGCGACGCGGTGCGCACTGCACTGCAGACGGTTGCAGCCGTCGAATTCATATCCGGCGGCACCGACATACCGCGCTTCATTTGCGAAACCGGAAGCGCGGGGTTAGCGCAGTCGGTATCGCTGCAGCTTGCAAGCCTGGGCGCGCGCGCAACGCGCAGCGTCTGGCGAATTGAGGATGGAGGCTGAGAAGCCGGCCAAGCGTTATAAAATATTGTTTAAAATCAATTACTTATAAATTAATCTCGGACGCACTCAAATCCGCTGAATATCGCGCAACTCGAGTTTGACCAGGCAATGATCCAGCCACTCCGCGGTGAGTTTTTCCTGGGTTGAATTCTGCTTCAAGCGCTGATCCAGCGCTTTCCAGTCGACACAATCCAGCGGCTGATCCTGATTGAAACAGGAAAACACATAACTCGTTTTTCCGGTTTGCGGATCGACATGAGCTTGCAGGCACTGCGCGCAGACTTCCTTCATCATGCATTGCATCGGTGAATTGATGGAGCCGATCGCATGATGTTGTGGTTTCAGGTACGGCTTCAGCGCATCGTGCCGCGCCCGTGCCACCGCGGCCATCATCCGGTCGGAGCCGATGGCAATGATGCGGTCGGCGTCCTTGAACGGTATCGCCTGTGCGCCGAGTTCTCCGGCGGCATAGGCTTTCATCGCCTGCACAATATTGCCGACAAAACGCCGGTCATCAGGCCGCGACGGCATGAATCCCGGTTCGTCATCCGAGCACCAGACCACGACATCACTGGCCGCCTCGATATCCTCGATCCGGTAGCGGTCGATCATGCGTTTGTAACCGGCAAAATACAGTACCCGGTTGCCGGCCTTGCGCATCGCCTGGCCGATGGAAAACAGCACGGCATTGCCCAGTCCGCCGCCGACCAGCACCACGGTCTCATCGACGGGGATTTCGGTGGGCGTACCGGTCGGCCCCATCAACACGATGGGTTCGCCCGGCTTGAGTTCCACGCACAGGTCGCTGGAACCGCCCATCTCGAGTACGATGGTCGACAGCAGGCCCTGCTCCGCATCGACCCATGCCCCCGTCAGCGCCAGGCCCTCCATCGCCAGTGTGCTGCCTTCGGTGCGCGGCGCCAGCGCCTCGAAATTCTGCAAACGGTAAAACTGGCCCGGCTGGAAACGTCTTGCCGCCAGCGGTGCGCGCACCACGACTTCCACGATCTGCGGGGTCAACCGTTTGACTTCATGCACCGTCGCCCGCAGATCACGCTGCAAGGCGCCGAAAAACGCCGCGTCATCGACAGTCGTTGCAGGTTTGACCTGTGCCAGCACGCCGCTGACCACAGGATATCCCTGCTTGGCACTGCCGATCGCCTTGACCACGTTGCCGAAAAATGACGGATGCACGTCACCGAAATAACTGATGCAGCGACCGTCATCACGTTTCGACAGCAATACATTGATATTGTTGGGCTTGGCAATCGCTTTTTCCGCGGCCACCGGATTACCGTCAGCATCGCAGGCGCGGAAGTAACGGCCGTCGAGCACGAAATGTTCCGCGTCTTCCCTGGCGAGCACGGTATTGGGCTGGGTGCCGGCGGCAATCAGTATGGCGCGCGCCGGTAATTCGACGCGACCGGTTTCACTCCATTCGCCATCATCACCCTTGCCGTGCATAACGGCTTTCAACGCCCGGGCATGGCCATACTCATCGACCTCTATCGACAGCGGCGTCAGGCATTCGGCAAAGGTGATGCCTTCCTCCAGCGCCTTGTGAACTTCTTCGTGATTCAATGTGTACGACGGACTGTCGATCAGCCGCTTGCGATAGGCGATGGTCGCCCCGCCCCAGGACTGCAACAATTGCAGCACGCCCGGTTCACGACCTTCTTTTTCCGCTGTTGCGCGTTCGGCACGGAGCGCCCGCGCATGGGCGATGAACTCATCGGCGGTTTCGCGTTCCTCCGTATTCCACGCGATACGTGCCGCAGCTTCGCCGTGTTCGCGCGCCAGCAACTCATACCGCAGCAGGAATTTCTCCACCTGCAGCGGGTAGTAGGCCAGTGATTCGGTGGCGGCATCCACTGCCGTCAGGCCACCGCCGATGATCACCACCGGCAGCCGCAGTTGCATGTTGGCAATCGAATCGGTTTTTGCGGCACCGGTCAGTTGCAGCGCCATCAGAAAATCCGAGGCGGTGCGCACACCACGTACGAGACCGTTGGGCATGTCGAGTACCGTCGGACGCCCTGCACCGATAGCGAGCGCGATATGGTCAAAACCCATGGCAAAAGCATCTTCAGCGGTGATCGTGCCGCCGAAACGCACGCCACCGAGCAATGCAAACTGCGAACGGCGCTCCAGCAGCAGACGGATGATTTTCAGAAAATTCTTGTCCCAGCGCACGGTAATGCCGTATTCAGCGACGCCGCCAAAACCCGCCATCGCGCGTTCGTCCAGCGACTCATACAGCTCACGCACATCACGGACCGGCCTGAATCCAACCTTGTTGCCGGCGATGTCTACGCCGCAAAGCTCTGGCGGCAGCGGTTCGATTTTTAATCCGTCGATACCGACCACGGCGTGACCATCGTTCATCAGAAAGTGCGACAACGAAAATCCCGCCGGCCCCATGCCCGCCACCAGCACGCGTTTGCCGCTGGGCGCCTTGGGATACGGGTGGCCCAGGTTCAGCGGATTCCAGCGCGTCAGCAGACTGTAGATTTCAAATCCCCAGGGCAGCTCCAGCACATCCTTCAGTGTGCGCGTCTCCGCCTGCGGGATGTTGACCGGCTCCTGCTTCTGATAAATACAGGCCTTCATGCAGTCGTTGCAAATGCGATGCCCGGTGGCCGCAGCCATCGGATTGTAAACCGTGATGATCGCCAGCGCACCGATAACCAGGCCCTCGGTCTTGGCCTTGTGGAATTCGGAAATTTTTTCATCCAGCGGACAGCCGGCCAACGTGATGCCGAAAGGGGACTTCTTGAACGATTGCGCACCGCGGCCGCTGGCGCCTTTTTCCTGCAATCCCTTCGAGCAGGAATCCTTGCCCTGCTCATGGCACCAGATGCAGTAATTAGCCTCGTCCAGTGCACCGGTCAGGTCGGTGCCCTTGTCGGTCAGTTTAAAACCCTGACGCTGGCGCAAGCGCGACACGTTAAATCGATGTTCGGTATAACCCGCAGCAGCAGAGGTCTGCACCGGCACCAGATTTTGTACGTCCAGCTTGTGCGGTGATTTGAACAGCACACCGTCATGATGGCGGAGATGACCCGCCGGGGTGTGCGCGGCCCAGGCGGCATATTGCAGCGCCAGGTCCAGCGCTTCCGCGTTGCCCTGTTCATCCTGCTGCCAGGCCTTGACATGCCGCGCAAACGCCAGCTCGGTCAACGGCTCGCCGAACAGTGCCGCCAGTTTTTCGCCGACAGCGGCGCCATCGATCGCGGTGGCGACTTCGGCTTTGTACTTGTGCATGGCCTTGCGTTGCACGAACAGGCGCTTGATGCTGTACAAGGGCGCCAGTTCATGATGTTGCGCCGACAGCACACCGACTTCTGCGCTGATGCCGAACAATTGCGCGATAAAATCATCGAGATGCGGCGCCAATGCCAGCAGCAATTCAGATTCCTGCTTTGCTGCGAGCGACCGCGGATCTGCGCGTGCGCTAACCAGCCGGTCATGCAGTTGCTCATCCGCCGTTCTCAAACCATCGAGAAACAATTGATCCACTTGCAGCAATCCAGCGAGTCGGTACAAATCCTCGAAGGAAAGACCGGAAGCAGTCAGGGGGATGGATGGTGAAAGCACAGATAACGTCAATGAATTTAAGCTGCTGATTATACCAACCGGCAGCCTGTGACTTATGCCATTGTGCGCTATGCTCATATCCCCAATGCATGTCGCACGCTCTGATTCGCGTTGACCGGGTATGCGATAATTAAATCAAAATCCGACCTTCACCAGTGCAACGGAGGCACAGGAAAGTGACTGGCTTGAGTTGGCGCACCCCCGCCGTGGTACTCACCTGTTGCAGCATCATCCTGATGCTGTCTCTGGGAACTCGTCAGAGTTTCGGCTTGTTCCTGCAGCCGATGTCTGGCGATCTGGGATGGGGCCGCGAAACCTTTGCCTTCGCCATCGCACTGCAAAACCTGATCTGGGGCGCTCTGCAGCCGTTTGCCGGCATGATCGCGGACCGCCATGGCTCGATGCGGGTTACCGCAACCGCCGGAATATTCTATGTTGCCGGTCTCGTGCTGATGGCACATGCCGACTCCGCTCTGACGCTCAACATTTCGGCTGGCGTACTGATCGGCATGGGTTTGAGCGGTACGGCCTTCGGCGTCATCATGGGCGTGGCCGGTCGTGCTGCACCACCTCAAAAACGTGGCCTGGCTCTGGGCATCGTCGGTGCCGGCGGCTCGTTCGGTCAATTCGTCATGCTTCCGTACGGCCAGCTCCTGATCAGCGAGTTTGGCTGGTTCAGCACGCTGCTTCTGCTCGCC
>JAKFUJ010000227.1 GCA_021732805.1 Betaproteobacteria bacterium
TTTGATGCGCTCAAGCTCCCGGTCGGCGCGTTGATCAACACCAGTCTCTACGACTATTGCCCGCAGGTCATCGCCGCGATGCGCCAGCGTCGTTACGAAATCATCGGCCATGGCCACACCAATTCCGTGCGGCAAGGCACGCTCGCCGTCGACGAGGAACGCCTCCTGATCGAAGATTGCACACGACGTATTGCCGCCGAAGAGGGCGCGCCGCCGGCCGGCTGGCTGAGTCCGTGGATTTCCGAGAGCCTGCATACCCCGGATCTGCTGCAGCAGGCCGGCTACCGTTACACACTGAACTGGTGTCACGATGACCAGCCGTCGCGGATGAAGGCGGGTTCGGGCGCGCTGTGGGCGATTCCCTATCCCCAGGAAATCAACGACATTCCGGCAGTGATGGCGCGGCAGACCGGCGCTGCCGAATTTGCCGACATGATCGTCAGCAACTTTGACGAAATGCTGCTGCAGGCCAAATCACAATCCCTGGTGATGGGCATCGCGCTGCATCCGTACATCGTCGGCCAGCCTTTCCGTCTGCGTTATTTGCGCAACGCGCTCAAACACATCGTCAACAGCAAAAAAACATGGCTGACGACGCCGGGCGGCATTGCCGGACACATGGATGGGTTGCTGCAGTCAGATGTCGCGATCAGAAAATATTTCAGCAGTTGAGGGAAAAGCCCGAGTTTCCGACAACCCGGCACACTGGGTGTAGACAATTCAGTTGCGGGTACGTTCGCATCTTGCCGGTAACCGCAATTACAAAGGCTGTCGCCCGCAGGCAGTGGATTTTCCGGCTGGCTTGCCCCAATCATACTTTCGGGGATATTCTTCTACGATAACAAGTAAATCCGACTTAATGTTTCAAGTATTTAGAGATCAAACATGAAATCAATAAATGCCAAGAACGAGCGTCGCGAGTTTCTGAAATTGGGATCGCTGGCAGTCGCCTCGATTGCACTAGCTGTTTACTCAGGAAAATCGGCTGCGCAAGGTGTGCCGGTCGACGAAAAGGATTCGGTTGCACAGAGCCTCGGTTACAAAGCGGATGCAACTAAAATCGATAAGGCCAAGTTCCCCAAGTATGCGGCGGGGCAACAATGCGCCAATTGCCAGCTGTATCAGGGCAAGAGCGGGAATGCCTCAGGCGCTTGCCCGATCTTCCCAGGCAAGGTTGTGAATTCTGAAGCATGGTGTTCGGCTTACGTCAAGAAAGCATAGCTGTTGCAATCGATTTCGGTGTGAACGCCAGCTTGCGCTGATCTCGGCTCGTTATGTTCGCTGTCTGCCTTCAACCACCGCTACCTACCCCTTCTTGAAGCCAGGGGCTCGACGCATATTCCGGTATAGCGCTCTGGTGATGATTTGACTGGCGAGTTTGTCGAAGCGGTGCTGTGGATAGCGCGTACCGGCAGTCCGTGGCGCGACCTTGACCCAGCGTTGGGCAACTGGCACACCACGTATACGCGCTTCTCGCGCTGGGGCAAAAACGGCGTATGGCAGCGTGTGATCAAGGCCGTCAGCGATGACACGGATTGGGAAGCGCTATGCATTGACAGCACGGTGGTGCGCGCCCACCAGCACGCTGCTGGCGCCCAAAAAAAGAAGGCGCCCAAGCGGTGATTCCGCCACGCCGCAACCGCACTGAACAAAGAGACTATGATCGACATGTATATAAAGACCGCAATCTGGTGGAACGCTTCTTCAATCGTCTCAAACAGTTTCGCCGCATTGCCACGCGCTATGAAAAACTCGCACGCAACTTCATTTCCCTGCTCAACCTGACGTGCGCCTACATCTGGTTGGCTTGATTGTTAACAGGCTCTAGTCCATGACGAATGTCGTTAAAGCAGAAAACCCGGTAAAAACGATGATGCGCGACGGCAAAGTCGCGCTCGGCATGAACGTCCGTCTGGTGCGTTCGGGCGACATCGCCCGCATCGCCAAGTCGAGCGGGCATGATTTCATTTTCATCGACATCCAGCATTCGCTGTTCAATCTCGAAACCATCGGTCACATCGCGCAGGCGGCGCTGGGTTGCGGCGTGGCGCCCCTGGTGCGTGTGCGTAGCTGTGATGATCCTGATATTTCAGTGTTGCTCGACAACGGGGTCACCGGCATCGTGTTTCCCGACATCAGCACGGCGGAAGAAGCGCAACGTGCGGTCAATCGCGCGAAGTTTCCGCCGATTGGCCGGCGCTCGGTATCAGGCGGTTACGCCATTTTTGATTACCGTCCGATGTCCACCGCCGATGCTGTACCGGCTCTGCAGGAAAATACGCTGGTGGTGTGCATGATCGAAACCCGCGCCGGCGTCGAGAACATTGATGCCATTGCCGCAGTCGAAGGCATCGATGTCATTCATATCGGCGCCAATGATTTGCTGACAGCGCTGGGCAAGCCGGGCCAGTTAGGCGATGCGGAAGGCGCTGCGGCGATTGAGAAAGTGATTGCGTCGGCCGTGCGTCACGGCAAGATTGCCGGTGTCGGCGGAGATCGCAATCTGGCGCGGCAGATGGAGTACATCCGCCGCGGCGCGCGTTTCATCACCACCAACAGCGAAATCGCTTTCATCATGGCCGAGGCGACACGCGTCACCACTGAATTGCGCCGGGCCTTGCAGTCAATGTAAATGGCGGATTTGCAGTAAGTAATTGATTTTATTGATAATTTTATGAAGAGGAAAACAATATGACGCATTTCCTGAAACCGATACTGGCCGGAATGATTGCGGCGGCACTGGCGCTGCCGGTATTGGCGCAGGCCGCAGAATGGGCGCCGACCAAACCGATACGCGTGATCGTGCCGTTCCCGCCGGGCGGCAGTAACGACATCGTCGGGCGCCTGGTGGCGGGCGATCTGAGCCCGCTGCTCGGTCAGCAGGTGGTGATCGACAATCGCGGCGGCGCCGGCGGCATCATTGGTTCCGAAATTGCCGCGAATTCCCAGCCCGACGGACACACGCTGCTGATCGCTTCGGTGGCCTTTGCCTACAATCCTTCGATCTACAAATCGCAGGTGCGCTTCAATCCCGAGAAATCGTTTACGCCGATCGCGCTGATCGGCACCGGCCCCAGCGCACTGACCGTGAGTCCGAAGATGGCAGTAAAAACGACCAAAGATCTCATCGATCTGGCCAAGGCGAAACCGGGCACGTTGAATTATGCGACTGCAGGCATCGGCAGCTTCCAGCACCTGAGTACCGAATTGCTGAAACTGCAGGCCAAGATCAATATTGTTCACATCCCGTTCAAGGGCGGCGGTCCGGCAATGGCGGACGTGATTGCCGGCAACACGCAGATCACCATGGGTTCACTGTTGCAACTGGTGCCGCACATCCAAAGCAGCCGTCTGCGGCTGCTCGCCGTCGGCAGCGCCAAGCGCAACAGCGCGTTTCCCAACACGCCGACCGTCGCTGAGACGGTTCCCGGCTATGAGGCGAACAACTGGTGGGGCATACTCGCGCCGGCCGGTGTGTCGCCCGATATCGTGCGCAGGCTCGAATCGGCAGTGTCAAAGGTGGTTAACACGCCCGAAATGCAGAAAAAGTTTGATTCGCAGGGCACCGATGTCGATTACAAGAATTCAGCGGACTACGGAAAATTCATCAAGACTGAAACCACCAAGTGGTCGAAAGTGGTCCGCGACGCGGGCATCAAGGCCGAATAACCCCTGCGGGCGGCATCAGCCGCCCCTTTTTCTGGAGACTCAAATGCCGCATGTCATACGCATACATCAGAACGGTGGTCCGGAGCAAATGCGCTGGGAGGAAGTCACGGTGGGCGATCCCGGCCCTGGTGAGGTCCGTGTGCGCAATACCGCCGTCGGATTGAACTACATCGATACCTATCATCGCTCGGGGCTGTATCAAATGCCGATGCCGATGGTGCTGGGTTCCGAAGGCGCGGGCGTGGTTGAGGCCGTCGGACCCAAGGTCGGGGAATTCAAGGTCGGCGATCATGTGGCTTACGCGCAGCCGATCGGCGCCTATGCCGAAGTGCTGTTGCGGCCGGTGGCGCGGCTGGTGAAAATTCCCGCCGGCATCAAGGATGAAACGGCGGCGGCGATGATGCTGAAGGGCATGACCGCCTGGTACCTGTGCCGGCGCACTTATCGCGTCAAAAAAGGCGACACCATCGTTGTGCATGCTGCGGCCGGCGGTGTAGGCCAGATACTGTGCCAGTGGTCGAAACACCTGGGCGCCACCGTGATCGGCACCGTGGGCAGCGACGAAAAAGTCGCGCTGGCAAAAAAAGCCGGCTGCAAACATGTGGTGGTGATGTCGCGCGAAAAACTGTCCGAGCGGGTCAAGGCGATCACCAAGGGCAAAGGCGTGCCGGTGGTGTTCGACGGCGTCGGCAAGGATACCTTCACGGAGTCGCTGGACTGCCTGGCGCCGCTGGGCCTGATGGCAAGTTTCGGCAATGCCTCGGGCGCCGTGGCGCCGGTCAACATCGGCATCCTGGCGCAAAAAGGTTCGCTGTATCTGACCAGGCCGACGCTGGTCAATTACACCTCGGCGCGCGAGGATCTGCTGGCCGCAGCCCGCGAGTTGTTCGCCGTGGTCAAAAAAGGCGCGGTGAAAATCACCATCAACCAGCGTTACCCGCTGCGTGATGCGGCGCAGGCGCACCGCGATCTGGAAGCGCGCAAGACCACGGGTTCGACCGTGCTGTTGCCGTAATGCCCTTGGGTTGCGGGCGCGGCGGTATCATTGCTGCATGCCGCAACCCGTAACCGAAGCGCCGCAAAACACCATTCCCGCAGCCCCCGGCGTTGACAGTGATGCTGTCAACCGTCTGGCGCTGCGGTTGATTGCCGCCAACGCGCGGGTCAATGCCATTGCGCTGGTGGTTGCGCTGAGTCTGATCGGACTCGGCTATTGGGCTTATTCCGGTATTGAACAGTCGCTGCGCACCATGCGCGCGGCGGGCTTGAGCGCAGTGCTGGATGCCGAAGTCCAGGCGCTGACCCTGTGGATCGAGGATCGCAAGGGGGAAGTCAGGCACTGGGCGGCGGAACCGCGCATCAGTGCCGCTGTCGCCGGATTGATGGTCGGTGCGGCGACGGAACAGGCACGGGCGCGCGAAAACCTGACCATGGCGCTGGCGCCGGCGCTGAAGGAATCCGGAGCCGTTGCCTACAATGTGGCGGACCGTCAGGGCGTTGTCGTTGCCTCGGTTGCGCCGGAATATCTTGGTCGGCGCATCAGTCCCGGGGAATATCTTGGCGCGGTGCGCGATGTACTCGGCGGCGCCACGCGTTTTGTCAGACCTTACCGCGAACAGGATCGCATCGAAGGCGCGCCGAGTCCGTTATTCACGCGGCCGATGGTGTGGTTCAAGACGCCGGTGTTCGATAACTCCGGCCGCGCCATTGCCGGGCTCGGATTTGCGCACTACGCCGACAGCCGGTTCACCGGAATCCTCGGTGCAGCCAGTCCTGGCGTCACCGGCGAAGTTTATGCATTGACCGCAGACGGCGTAATGCTGTCGGACAGCCGTTACGCAACGGAGCTGCGCGCGGCAGGCGCGTTGCAGCCGGAAACCGGCAATGGTGCGTTGCAGGTGCAGATTCGTGATCCGGGCGGTGCATTTGCAGAAGGCTACAAACTGCCCGCGGACTGGGCGGCGGCGCCGCTGACCCGGCTGGCGGCCCTCGCCGGCGCGGCGCGCGGGCTGACGGATCCGGCGGCGCAACGCGGCGTGATTCTGCAGTCCTACCGCAATTACCGTGGCGCCGAGGTGATCGGCGCCTGGCGCTGGCTGGCGGACTATGACTTTGCAGTGGCGATTGAAATGTCGCGCGAAGAAGCCTACGCGCCGCTGCGCTATCTCAATCTGGCCTTCGGTCTGCTCGGTTCGCTGCTGGCAGTGGCTGTGCTGGCCGTGCTGGTGTCGATGTGGAATGTGCGCCGCCTGCGTCGTGCTGCCGGTGACGCGCAGGTCATCGGCCAGTACCGCCTGGAGCGGCAACTGGGCGAGGGCGCGATGGGCACGGTTTATCTTGCGCAGCATGCATTGCTCAAACGGCCGACGGCGATCAAGTTGCTCAAATCGCATCTCGCCACCGACGAGGTGATCGGACGTTTCGAACGCGAAGCCCGCCTGGCCAGTCAACTGGTGCATCCGAACACCATCGGCATTTACGATTACGGCCGCACGCCGGAAGGCGTTCTTTATTATGTGATGGAGTACCTTGAAGGACAGTCTCTGGATGAAATCCTCGATGCCGAAGGCACGTTGCCGGTGGCACGCGTCGTCCATGTCCTGCGCCAGACCTGCGGCGCTTTGCGCGAGGCGCACGGCCGCGGCCTGATTCATCGC
>JAKFUJ010000383.1 GCA_021732805.1 Betaproteobacteria bacterium
CGACTGCATGGTGCCCAAGGAAGACGCGGAAAAGCTGGTGGCCAACCGCCGCCACAGCCGCAGCGACGTCCATCCGCTGGTGGTGGTCGCCGACCAGAAATGGAAAGACCCGAAAAATCCGCGCAAACTGCTCACGGTCGAAACACTGACGCAGTGGCTCGCCGACAAGGCGGGCCTGCCCTACCTGCACATCGACCCGTTCAAGATCGACTTCACCGCTGTGACCAAGGTGATGTCGAGTGCTTATGCCGCGCGCTATAAGATCCTGCCGGTCAGTGTGACCACTCGCGAAGCCACCATCGCCACCGCCGAACCCTGGGTGCGCAGCTGGGAGGCCTCGCTGAAACAGGTGCTGCGCCTCGACATCAAGCGCGTCATCGCCAATCCGGTCGATATCCAAGGTTATGTCGTCGAATTCTACAACCTGGCCAAATCGGTACAGGGCGCGACGACCAAGGACAAGGGCGCGGTTTCGGAAATCGCCAACTTCGAACAACTGGTGCAGCTCGGACGCAGCGGCCAGCTCGACGCCAACGACCAGCATGTCGTGCATATCTGCGACTGGCTGTTCAATTACGCCTTTGAGCAGCGCGCCAGCGACATCCATCTCGAACCGCGGCGCGAAGCCGGCAATGTGCGTTTCCGCATCGACGGTGTGCTGCATCAGGTCTACCAGATTCCGACGCCGGTGATGGCGGCGATGACCTCGCGCATCAAGGTGCTCGGTCGCATGGACGTCGTTGAAAAACGCCGGCCGCAGGACGGGCGCCTGAAAACCGTGGCGCCCGACGGCGGCGAAGTCGAACTGCGGCTGTCGACGATGCCCACCGCATTCGGCGAAAAAATGGTGATGCGGATTTTTGATCCCGAAAACCTGGTCAAGGATTACAGGGAACTGGGATTCTCGGATGAGGAGGAAAAAAAGTGGGGCCAGATCTCCGGCAAACCGCACGGCATCATCCTCGTCACCGGCCCCACCGGTTCCGGCAAAACCACCACGCTGTATTCGACACTGAAACAGCTCGCCGCCCCCGAAGTCAATGTGTGCTCGGTTGAAGACCCGATTGAAATGGTTGAACCGAGCTTCAACCAGATGCAGGTGCAAGCGAACATCGGCGTCGACTTCGCGTCCGGCATCCGCACCCTGATGCGCCAGGACCCGGACATCATCATGGTCGGCGAAATTCGTGATCTCGAAACCGCCGAGATGGCGATCCAGGCCGCATTGACCGGCCATCTGGTGTTGTCCACGCTGCATACCAACGATGCACCCGCCGCGGTCAGCCGCCTGCTCGATCTGGGTGTGCCGCCCTACCTGCTGCAATCCACCCTGCTCGGCGTGATGGCGCAGCGGCTGGTGCGCACGCTGTGTCCGCACTGCAAGGAAAAACACGATTACAACGACGCGGTATGGGACAGCCTGGTCACGCCGTGGAAAGCCGCCAACCCGCGCGGCCAGACCTACATCAACAAGGGCTGCCTCGAATGCCGGATGACCGGCTACATGGGGCGTATCGGCATTTACGAAATGATGATCATGTCACCGGCACTGCGCGAGCGCGTGGTCGCCGCTGCCGATCTCGAATCGATGCGTGAAGCCGCCTTCAAGGACGGCATGAAGCCGCTGCGCATCAGCGGCGCGATGAAAATCGCCGCCGGCGTCACCACCATTGACGAAATCATGAAAGTCGCACCACCCCCCGGCGGCGACCGCCGCCAGTACGACGCCGACCGGCCGCGCGGCTAGAGCGGCAGCAAGTTCTCCAGTCCCGTTTCGCCGGCAATGCGCTTCAGGTCGGCAACGGTGTCATCCGGATACTGTATCCCCTGACTGCGGTTGCGTGCGTCGTTGCGCGCCTCCATCTCTCCCGGATAAAACACCTCATCAAAACCTTCGGCCAGCGGCACTGACTTGATCTCGGCAACAAACGCTTCCATGCGTGTGTTAAAAGCGGCCAGCGGCTGCATCGCGGCGATGTTGATCGCAATAAAAAAGTGGCCGCAATTGCTTTTCTCCGCAGTTTTGTACGGGCTGTGCACCGCCGACAAAAACCCGCTGCCGGTCAGCACACCCGACATCATGTCGACCATCGCCGCAATCGCATAACCCTTGTGTTCCGCCATCGGCAGGATGATGCCGTCGATGGCCGCCTGCGGATCGGTGGTCGGCACGCCATTGGCGTCGATCGCCCAGCCGGGCGGGATTTTCTGGCGCTTGTTGCGCGCGAGGTAAATCTTGCCGCGGGCGACACCGGTATTCGCCATGTCCACCACAAACGGCGCGTGTTTGCCCGCCGGCGCCGCGATCGACCATGGATTGGTGCCGACGATTTTCTTGCGCCCGCCCCACGGCGCCATCGCCGGCCCGCCGTTGGACGTCAGCATCATCACGCAGCCTGCCCTTGCCCCCATCAGCGTGTAATACATGCAGGTGCCGAAATGGTTGGACATGCGCACACCGACCGCACCGATGCCGTGAGCCTTGGCACGTTTGATGACCTCTTCAGCCGCCCGTTTGGCCAGCACATGGCCGACACCGTCGTGACCGTCGATCACCGCCAGCGCACCGCCATCGACAACAAACTCCGGCTGCGTCACCGGATGCATCACCTTGTTGCGCAGGCGGTCGAGATACCAGCCCAGTCTGAGCACGCCGTGCGACTGGTGCCCCCACAAGTCGGCCTGCACCAGCGTGTCGGCAATCAGCCGTGCATCCCGCTCAGGTACTCCTTGCGTCTCGTAAACCGCAGTGGCGAACTCGAGCATTTTCCGTGCATCGACGGGATTGGACATGGCGCAGGGCTTTCTGTTTTTTATGGCGATAAAAAATATGGAGCAGCAGCTTACAACACCAGTTCCAGACAGGTGCTGTTGATCGGTGTATTGTCGTAATATGCTTTACAACGCACAAAACCAAGGTTGTAATACAGCCGCATCGCCCCGACCATTTGCGGCAGCGTATCGAGCACCATGCGCGCGTAACCTGCGCTGCGTGCAAAGGCGATGGCCTGCTCCGCCAGCACGCGTCCGTTGCCGTTGCCGCGACAACATTCGCGCAGATACAGGCGCTTCATTTCGCAGCGCCCGGCATCCAGCGGCCGTACGCCGACGCAACCCGCAACCGCCCCTGCCACACGCCCCAGCAGCAACGTGCCCGCCGGCGGCGCATAGGCGCCGGGCAGTCCTTCGAGTTCAGACTCAAAATCCTGAAAACAAAGATTGAAGTTCAGCGATCCCGAATATTCAAGAAAGAGATCGCGCAGCGCATCAAGATCGGGACCGGGTTGCGTGACTGTGGTGATTTCCATTTCAATGCGAACGCGTCAGCACCCGCATGCCGCGATCCAGGCCGTCAATGGTCAGCGGGAACATGCGGTCGCTCATCAACTGGCGGGTGATGGCAATCGACTCGTGGTAATTCCATACCGCTTCCGGCTGCGGATTGAGCCAGATCGCCTGTGAATAGACCTGCAGCGCGCGCTGCAGCCACACCGCGCCCGCCTCTGCGTTGCTGTGCTCAACGCTGCCGCCGGGATAGGTGATTTCGTACGGGCTCATCGTCGCATCACCGACAAAAATCACCTTATAATCATGAGGATATGTGTGCAATACATCCCAGGTCGCCATGCGCTCGGTGGCGCGGCGGCGGTTGTCTTTCCACACCCGCTCATACAGGAAATTGTGGAAATAAAAATATTCGAGATGCTTGAATTCGGTGCGCGTCGCTGAAAACAGTTGTTCACAGACGCGGATGTGATCATCCATCGAACCGCCGATATCAAAAAACAGCAACACCTTCACCGCGTTGTGCCGCTCCGGCACCATTTTCAGATCCAGCCAGCCGGCGTTTTTGGCGGTAGAACGGATGGTGTCCTCCATGTCCAGTTCTTCCGGCGCACCGGTGCGCGCAAACTTGCGCAGCTTGCGCAATGCCACCTTGATGTTGCGCGTGCCCAGCTCGACGGTGTCGTCGAGGTTCCTGAACTCGCGCTGATCCCACACCTTCACCGCGCGGCGGTTGCGCGATTCATGCTGGCCGATGCGGATGCCTTCCGGGTTGTAACCGTAGGCGCCGAACGGGCTGGTGCCTCCCGTGCCTATCCATTTGCTGCCGCCCTGATGCCGGCCCTTCTGTTCCTCAAGCCGCTTTTTGAGCGTCTCCATCAGCTTTTCCCAGCCGCCCAGCGACTGAATCAACTTCTTTTCTTCTTCAGTCAGGTTTTTCTCGACCAGCTTGCGCAGCCAGTCCTCGGGGATCACCGCTGCCGCCGCATCGATGCCAACCACACCTTTGAAATAAGCGGCGAATACCAGGTCATAACGGTCAAAAAATTTCTCGTCCTTGACCAGACAGGTACGGGCGAGGTGGTAAAAATCCCCGACACTGCCGAACACCACTTGCTTCTGCAACGCCTCGATCAGCATCAGGAATTCCTTGATCGACACCGGCACGCCGCCCTGCTTCAGTTTCAGGAAAAATTCGATCAGCATTACGCCTCCGGCGCCGGTGCGTCCGGGCACACGCGATTGCGACCTTCGCTTTTCGCCCGGTACAACGCGTCATCGGCCGCGCGCAGCAACGCGGTTGACGAAACACCGACGACGGGCCAAACCGCCACTCCCGCGGAAAACGTGTTGTTCAGCAGCAGTCCGCCAAACGACACCGGCATCTTCGAAAAACTTTCCCGCCAGACCTCGGTCCGCTGCAATGCGCCTTCCAGCGGCGTGTGCGGCATCAGGATCACAAACTCCTCACCACCCCAGCGACATACGATATCGCTGGCACGGCTGTTTTCGGTCAGATACCTGGCCAGTGCCTGCAGCACCGCGTCACCCGCCTGGTGACCGTGGTTGTCGTTCAATACCTTGAATCGATCGATGTCGATCATCACCAGACTCACCGGATAATTGTTCTGGCGTCGCGCCAGCGCCAGTTCCCGCTGCAGCGCCTCGTCGAAATATCGCCGGTTGTAGAGTCCCGTCAGGCTGTCGCGCAGGGCCTGCCTGACCAGTTGCGCCTGCAGTGCCTGGATATCATCAAGCTGGTTGCGCAGACGGCGGTTGAACGTCATCTGCCGAACGGCCACCACCCCGCCCAGCAAAGCCGCCGCCAGTGCGGCTGCGATGCCACGGTAAAACCAGGCCAGATCGCGCGGCGCGGCGCTGTCGAAGATGAATCCGTCCAGATCATGCTGCGCCGGCAGCATGCCGAATTCGGCATACACCGCAGCGATGGCGCTCCAGCGCCCGGGATGGATATGTCCGATCTCGATCAGCTGCAATTGCATCAGGCGGCGCATCTCCGCCGCCTCGAACAGCAGATGCTCCCGGCTGTGCCGTTTGCCGTAACGCGCGATGATGAGATCGGCAATCTCTTCCGGATGCTCCATCGCATACTTCCAGCCGCGCAGGCTGGCGTCGCGGAATGCCGCAACCCGCCGCGCATCTTTCTTCAATGCTCTTTCCGACGTAAACAGCGCATCGCCATAAAAATCAATGCCGCCGGAACGCGGCGAGAAAACATTATGGGCAAAACGCATCTGGTTCAGCATGAACGGCTCGTCGGTCGAATACCCCGATAGCCCATCCACCCGCCCCTTGACCAGATCTTCGCTGGAAAAACTGTGCGGCACCTGAATGATGCGATCACGCGACACACCCTGCCCCTGCAGATAAGCATACAGCTCCGCTTCCTGCGGCAGCAGCATGACGCGTTTGCCGACGATATCCTGCACCATCTTGACGTCGCTTCCGGTCAACAACACCAAGGGCGAATGCTGCAGGATGACCGCAAGCACCACCACCGGTTTGCCCATACCGCGATGCAGCGCCAGTTCTGATGCGCCTATGCCGAAATCGGCGCTGCCGTCGAGCACGCTGACCACCGGATCGCGCCCCTCCTGCGCCTCGCGGATATCCACTGCAATGCCTGCTTCGCGGTAATAACCCTTTTCTGCCGCTGCGTAATAACCGGCAAACTGGAACTGGTGCTTCCACTTGAGCTGTAGCACGACCGGTTCGAGCACACGACCGTTTTGCGCATGCACCGCCGCAGACAACAATAGCAGCGCAGCGCACGCAAACAGGCCCTTGCTGAAAAAACGCATGATCGGCAACAAGCTGAAGAAACCTCAGCCCTTGCGCCGCGACATGAACACCAGTCGTTCGAACAGATGCACATCCTGTTCATTCTTGATCAGCGCACCGTGCAGCGGCGGCACGATCTTGTGCGTGTCCTGGCTGTGCAGGGCTTCCGGCGGAATATCCTCGGCCATCAGCAATTTCAGCCAGTCGAGCAGTTCCGAGGTCGTCGG
>JAKFUJ010000037.1 GCA_021732805.1 Betaproteobacteria bacterium
CTGTCAGAAAGAAGGTCCGGCAGAGCGTGCCGGCAAGACAGTTGATAACGCTGCGCAAAAGGCTGGCGAAAAAATCGAACAGGCCGGTGAAAAGATCCAGGATGCGGCGAAGGATGCAAAAAAATAAACGCGTATGGCGTCAGAGCAGCGTAAATAAAAAAGGGGCTGTTGCCCCTTTTTTATTTACGCTGCTCTGATTGAAGCTGTTCAGGTTTTACGGCCGGCCTCCGTCAGTGAGTGCTGTACTGCGCGCGGCACGAGACTGATCTTGCCGAGCGGCAGCAATGATTTGTCGGCGCTTTTCAGGCACACCTGCTGGATCGCCAGAAAAACCCGGGCCGCAGTGGTTTCGTGCCAAAACCAGCGCTCGATGTCTTTGGCCTTGAGATTGCCCGGCTGGGCAGCGACGGCTTCGTAGTAATAAGCTTTCAAATCGTCGCAGACGCGTTTTAATGCCACGCCCGCAGTAAAACCCGACGGCGGCGCAGCCGGTGTTGCGTCGAGATAGGACGCTGCGTGAGCCGCAGCATCTTCTATGCGCATGCCTGAAATGCCGACCGTGCTGCGGCCACGGCGTTTTCTGGCGAGGTCATACCAGGGGGCGAGCTGTGCGATTTCACGCTGCAGCGCCAAAGCGGGATTACCGTCATCGACCACAGCCTTCGCAAAACTGACTGGACAGGCGAAAGCGGCATCAGCATCGCTGGTTGTCCCTGCTGGGGCTTCCTCGGGAAAATCCTCGAGTACGGGCCCGGCAGGTCGTTCCAGCAACATCAGCAAATCGCGCAGCACTTTGCGCTGAAAGTCAGGTTCATCCGGTGCGCCGAAAGGGCGTCCGAGCATGAACGGCACCCACAGCGCGCGCGGTGGTTTCATGGCCGCGGTCTGTTCGCGAATCAGGCTGATCTGCGTGGTCGCGATGCCTTCGCGTTCGATGAAGTGGCCCAGTGCGCCCACGGCGCACGTGCAGTTGGGTCAGACGGGACTCAGCAGGACGGCGTCAACGCCGTCCTTTTTCAACAGAGCGGCGAGTTCGCGCGCCTTGGGTTCCAGCGCAAGGATGGGGGCCGCGCCCATGAATGCGTAGTGGTAATCGGAAACGGATCCCACGACGCTTTCGGCTTCGAGTTCCCGCAACCGTGCCAGCGGAAACACGACATTGACGTCTTCCTGGAAGCCGCTGCGATCAAAATTGACCGAGGTGTGGCTCATCACCAGGTCCGCTGGCGGCGTGTCGCCCGGAATCACGCGGTAATCCGCGGCGCCCGGATCAAAAGGCCGGTCATTGCGCACGTGCAGGCCGGCGGTGGTGATGATGGCAACGCGCCGCTGCTTGAGCGGCGGACCGGCAACAAACGGCGTCTTGCCGAAATCCGGCAATTCGCGGATTTTGTCCAGATGATGTTGACGCTCCCATTCGGGCAGATCGCTTAATCGGGTCAAGGCTCTCTCCTCATTTGAAATGCAGATTGATAAACGTTTGCGCAGCTTGTTATGCTTTGCCCTCTACCGGCGCATGATAGCCGATAACCGCACCAAGTCAGTGCTGGTCTGTCGCCGCAACGAGTTGAATCCTTACCTGGTTATCATATTTTGCATCATCAAGCGTAAAAAGACTTGGTACGCATATTGCGGTAACAGGACTATCGCAAAACTTGATACAGGAGTACTGCTGCCATGCGTTTTTCAAAAATTTCGGCCGGCGCCATTGCGCTGGTGATGTTCCTTAACGGTGCTGGCTTTGCCATTGCCCAGTCCGGGAAGAATGAGGCCGCCACAGCCTATCCTGACCGTCCGATCCGGTTGGTAGTGCCGGTGGCACCCGGCGGCAGCAGCGATGGTGCGGCAAGGGTGATTGCGCAAAAACTGACGGAGCAATGGTCTCAACAGGTTGTCGTGGACAACCGTGCGGGGGCGGCGGCCATCATCGGCACCAACATCGTGGCCAAGGCCGATCCCGACGGCTACACACTGGCGCTGGTGTCGCTGCGCCACTCGGTCAATCCCAGCCTGCTCAAAATGCCGTTTGACTCGGTCAAGGATTTCGCTCCGGTGACGATGACGGCGGCTGTGGGCAATGTGCTGGTGGTCAATCCGAAATCGCCGATGACTTCGGTCAGGGATCTGATCGCGATGGCCAAGGATAAACCCGGACAATTGAATTTTTCATCCTCGGGCATCGGCGGTGCACCGCATCTCACCGGCGAATTTTTCGCCCTCAAAACCGGAATCAAGCTGACGCACATTGCCTACAAGGGCGGCGGCCCGGCAGTGGCCGACGTGGTGGGCGGCAACGTCACCATGAGTTTTGCCTCGATGACTTCGGCTTTGCCGTTCATCAAGAGCGGCCGTCTGCGGCCCCTGGCGGTGTCCTCCAAAGTGCGTTCACCGCAGTTGCCCGAGGTGCCGACAATGGCGGAGGCAGGCGTCGCGGATGTGTTTGTGCTGGATTGGCAGGGCGTGCTGGCGCCCAAAGGTACGCCCAAGACCATTGTTGATAAACTGTCGACGACCATACGCAGAATATTGAAGGATCCGGATTCCGGGAAGAGACTGGCGGCAATGGGCCTGGAAGTGATTGCGAGTACGCCGGACGAATTTCTCAAAGCGATCGAGGCCGATGTAAAGCGCTGGGCCGTAGTAGTCAAGGCGGCCAATATCAAGGGTGAATAAGTTGGCGGGTGGCAAAAAGCCGGTCATTTGTGTGGTCGGCACCGGCGGCACGATCGCCTCGCGTTACGATGCTGCCATCGGCGGGCATGTGTCAGCGGCGACCGCGCAGGATCTGGTCTCCATGGTTCCTGATCTGCCGGATGTTGCTGAAATCCGCGTGGTCGAGCATTCCAACATCAACAGCGCATTGATGGATACTGCGACGGCTTTCGGCCTGCGCGACACGCTGCGCAAAGTACTGCAGGATGAGCAGGTTGCCGGCGCCGTCGTCACTCACGGTACGGCCACGCTGGAAGAAACGGCATACCTGATGGATCTGACGGTCGGCAGCGAAAAACCCATTGTATTTACCGGGGCGCAGCGCAACGCCGACGAGAAGGATGCGGACGGACCGCGCAATCTGCTGTGTGCTGCAATGATTGCAGCGCATCCGGCAGCCCGTGGCCGCGGCGTGCTGGTGGCGCTGGGCAGTGAAATCCATGCCGCGCGCGACGTCGTCAAAATCAATCCCGAAATCCTGACCTGCTTTGGCGCGCGCGATGGCGGCCCGGTGGGCAGCGTAACACGGCAGGGCGTGCATTTTTTCGCGATGCCGCAGTGCCGGTTGCAGCTGGAAGTGGATCATCTCAAGCCGGAGGTGCATATTCTGAAAATGGGTCAGGGCGGCAGCGACCTGCTGTTTCGTGCTTGTATCGCGGCAAAGGTGGACGGCATTGTGGTCGAGGCCACCGGCGGCGGCAACGTCAACAGGCCGTTTTATGATGGTGTATGCGCGGCGCTGGACGCGGGTATTCCGGTGGTGGCGGGTTTGCGCCTGCCTTCAGGCGCACCGCATCCCGGCAAGGGCTACCCCGGGTCGTATCAAAGCCTGATGGCCAAGGGTGCCCTGTCTTCCGGGTATCTGAGCGGCATCAAGGCGCGTATTCTGCTGATGGTTGCACTGGCGCATACCAGTGAACGTGAGCGGTTACGCGAAATTTTCAACATTGCCGGCGGTTAATCCCGTTCCAGCGATCATTCAGGTTTTATTTCAAGGAAAAATCATGCGCACATCGCAAAAATTGTTGATGCTGGCGGTTTCAATGGCAGTCACTGCATCTGCAAACGCCCAATCCTGGCCCTCGCGTCCGGTCAAATGGATCAGCCCGTTTGCGCCGGGCGGCGGCGCCGACATCACATCGCGGGCCATTGCGGCAAAACTGTCGAGTGGTCTGGGGCAGCAGGTGGTCATCGACAACCGCGGCGGCGCCGGCGGGATGCTCGGAGTCGATCTCGCGGCGAAATCACCGGCTGACGGTTACACACTGGTCATGGGCACCATCGGCCCCATTGCCATCAACCCCAGCCTGTACAAAAAAATGGCTTATGACCCGATACGCGATCTCATTCCCGTGTCGCAGGCGGCCAATGCGCTCAATGTGCTGGTGGTCCATCCTTCGTTGCCGACCCATAACGTTCGTGAATTCGTGGCGCTGGCCAAGTCGCGGCCGGGCGAGTTGAATTACGGCTCGTCGGGCTCCGGCGCGACCGACCATCTGGCCGGCGAACTGTTCAATGCAGTGACCGGCGCAAAAATGGCGCATATCCCGTACAAGGGCGGCGCTCCGGCCATGCTTGATCTCGTATCCGGCAATGTGCAGGTGGTGTTCTCCACGGTCAGCACCGCGATAGCTGCGATGGATGCCAAGCGCGTGCGCCCGCTGGCGATGACCGGCAACCAGCGTTTTCAACTGATGCCGGACCTGCCGACGATGAGCGAAGCCGGACTCAAGGGCTTCGAGGTCAACAACTGGTACGGCATTTTTGTGCCGGCGGGAACGCCCAAGGAGATCGTCAATCGGTTGAATGCCGAGATTGTGAAAGCGCTGGCCGCGCCGGAGGTGATGAAACGGCTGCTTGATGCAGGCATCGTCGCCAAATCCAGTTCACCGGAGGTGTTTGCCGCCTACGTCAATGCCGAGACGGCGAAATGGGCGAAGGTGATCAAGGACGCCAAAATCACCGTGGAGTAGTTTTTACACCGTACAGCGCCGCAGTCCAGCGTGCAAATTCGAACAAGCGGCGATCGCTATCCCGCCGCGTCACTAGCTGCACGCCGATCGGCAGGTTATTGGCGCCCTTGAACAGCGGCAATGTCATTGAAGGCGTGTGACAGGCCGTCCAGATCGAGCTGAACGCGGCAGAGCCGGTGGCGTTCAATCCGATGGGTGCTACACCGGCGGCTGACGGCGTCAGAATGACATCGCAGTCGCGGAACACATCGTCGAGCAGCAGGCGCAATTGTTCGGCCTGGGCGCGCGCCTCCCGGTATTCCTCGAAACTGTACGCGAGACCATGTTTGAGCCGGTTGTTGCGCAGCGTTTCGCTGATCCTGTCCGCGTGATGATTGAGTT
Source organism: Betaproteobacteria bacterium (assembly GCA_021732805.1). Lineage (GTDB taxonomy): Bacteria > Pseudomonadota > Gammaproteobacteria > Burkholderiales > SG8-41. Next base: position 5,067 of record JAKFUJ010000037.1, read on the forward strand.
CCCAGGAGCGGTTGCGCGCGAATTCGAAACTGGAAATCCGCTGGTGAATTTCGTCGATAGCATCAAAAGGCGGCGGAAGCTGCAGATCACTGACCTTGGCGCCGGCGGCTGACATCGTTGCCGCACAGCTCTCGATGCCTTGCTTGGTGGCATCATCCGTTTCGTCCCAGAACTGGGTGCGGCAGACACCGACACGGGGCGGAGCGCAGGGCACTGAACTCATGGCTTCGGTTGCGATGCCGGCAAGCACATTACGGTACAGCGCGATGTCTTCAACCGAACGTGCGATCAGGCCCAGCGTGTCCAGCGATCCCGCGGCCTCCATCACGCCGGCAAGCCTCAAATCGCCCCAGGTCGGGCGGTAGCCGAAACATCCGTTATAGGCGGCGGGCCGGATGGTGGAACCCGTCGTCTGTGTGCCGACCGCCAGCGGCACCATGCAATCGCCGACGGCAGCCGCCGAACCGCTGGAGGAGCCGCCGGGGGTGCGCCGTGCGTCCTGCGGATGCATGGTTTTTCCCGGATGGCGGTTGGCGAATTCGGTGGTGACGGTTTTGCCCATGATCAGGCCGCCGGCGCGGCGTGTCAGCGCTACACAGGCGGCGTCCATGTGCGGGCGGTGGCCGGCGTGGATCGGCGTGCCGTATTCAGTCGGCATGTCCGCGGTGTCGATGATGTCCTTGATGCCGACGGGCACGCCGTGCAGCGGGCCGCGTGACGATCCTGCGTCCAGCGCTTTGGCCTGTTTGATGGCGAGGTCGGGATCCAGAAACTGCCAGGCCTGGACCTGGGGTTCGCGTTGGGCAATATGTTCGAGGCAGGCGCGGGTTACCGCTTCGGACGAAGTTTTGCCATTGGCAATGGCGGCAACGATGGCGGTGGCGGTCAGTTCATGCAGTTCGGGTTTCAACGCAAAATCTCCGGAAAAGCTGATGGAAGGTCGCATTGATTTTAACCCGCGGCAACAAAAAACGATGACCTTCCGGGGTCTGTCCCGGAAGGTTTGATGCGAACGCTTACAACGGTCTGATCATTACCTTGCGCCATTTGATGGCGCCGCCCGGCGCATCTTTCGGGCCGTTCGCAAATTGCAGTGAGAATGGCCCTTCCTTGAACTGGCTGTTGACGGTGCTGACAGTCACATTGCCGTTGAACTTGACCGTCAATTCCGGGCCATTGGCGTAAATCTCGAAAGTGTTCCACTTGCCGCCGGCCTTGGGCAGCGGCGCCCT
>JAKFUJ010000387.1 GCA_021732805.1 Betaproteobacteria bacterium
GCGGTACGCCGCCACCGCCGGTACTGCGCTCAGCACCAGCACGATGACCATCAGCGCCAGCGGCCACACCATCGGCGGATTCCAGGCGCGTCTGAGCTGCGCCCGTGCTGCCGGATCCAGACGCTGGTATTTGAGGCCGTTATTGGCAATCTGGTTGGGCTTGGCATTAAAAACCCAGCCGTGGCGCAACGCGTAATCCTTCGGAAAATAACTCCACACCCAGGGCGCGTCATGGCGCAGGATTTCAACCATGCGGTCGATGATGGCCTGACGCTCTGGGCCGTTATCCATGTGTTTCATGCGATCGAACAGTTGATCGAATTCGGCGTTTTTATAATTGGATGCGTTCTCCCCCTGCGTCTGCGCGCGCCCCTGGGCGCCGTGCAACAGGAACAGGAAATTTTCCGGATCCGGATAATCCGCATTCCAGCCGAGAAAATAGAGTTGCGCAGTACCCCGCCGCAGCTTGTCCTGCAGGCGATTGAAGTCGGTGGCGCGGATCACCAGTTGCACGCCGATCTTCGCAAACTGGTTGATGTACCAGTCGAGGCGCGGCTTGCTGTCGGCGCCGGTGGAGGTGGTATCCAGATGCAGCAGCAGCGGCTGGCCGGTTTTTGCGTCACGCCCGCCCGGATACCCCGCTTCGGCCAGCAGCTTCATCGCCTGCTCGGTACTTTTACGTTGCGGCCGGCCATCGCGCCATTCATAAACAAGGGGATTGATGCCCGTGGCGTCGGCATCGCGATAACCGAATATCCCCGGTGGAATCGGCCCGTGCGACGGCACACCGCGGCCATTGCGGAATATCGAAATGAATTCTTCCTGATCCAGCGCGATCGAGATTGCCAACCGCAACTTGCGCGCACGCTCGCCGGCGTCCGTCCCCACCACCGGGTCGAGCATGTTGAAGCCGAGGTAAAACACACTGGTCGCCAGTGAAGTCTGCAGCCGGATGCCGCGCTTCGCCATGTCCTCGGTCAGCGTCACGTCACCCTGCCCGCCGAACTGCACCGCCTGGTCAAAAGTATCGGAGCCGATACCCGATGCGTCGTAATACCCTTGCAGGAATTTATTCCAGTACGGGATCTGCTCTTTTTCCAGACTGAACACCACTTTGTCGATGAACGGCAGCGCTTTACCGGCATCCGCGAGCAGGCCGTTTTTTGCATCGTCCGGCTCACCCTCAGACGGATAAATCTCGCCGCGATAATTCGGATTGCGTTCGAGCACCATCTGCCGGTTCGGATTATTGATCGTCAGCATGTACGGCCCGGTACCCAGCGGATACCAGTCGAGCGTGATGTTTTTCTGCGCCATGCCCGGCTGGTCATAAAAGCGGTCCGCCTCGGGCGGTACCGGCGCAAAAAACGGCATCGCCAGCCAGTATGCGAACTGCGGATATTTGCCGCGCACCCGTACGGCATAGGTGTAACGGTCGATGACCCGCGCACCTTCAAGGGAGTACTGCGTCAGATCGACGGCACGGCCCTCCGGCAACGCAGCAGCGACCTTGGTCAACCGCTCAGCCAGATCCTTGAGGCCGACCACATACTCCCCCATCAGCTGCAGAATCGGCGAATGCAGCCGCGGATGTGCCAGCCGCTTGATCTGGTGTACATAGTCGGCGGCTTCCAGTTCGCGTGTGCCGGTATGTTTGAAATCTGCCAGCGTATCAATGCCGCGCAGATCGGCGGCCTGCAAAGCGAGGTAACGCGGCTTGCCCGACTCATCGACGGCAAACGCCGGATGAGGCTGGTATTTCACGCCCTGCCTGATGTGGATCACGTACTCGCTGTAGGCCACGCGGCCGGCTGCGGCGTTTTCAGGCAGCGGCTTGCCGGCCTGGTCGAGGTACACCGGTTTCGGCAATACTTCGGCCCCGAACGGAATCAGTTCAAACGGACGCTTCAGGTAATGGTACTGCAACGGCGGCTGGTAGATGTTGGCAATGAACGCGAATTCGTTTTCGGCATACGACTGCACCGGATCCAGATGCTTGGGCCGCTCGGAAAACGAGGTGTAGAGGGTGTTGGCGCCCGCATCCGCGGCGGGATAGGGGTCGTTCCACGACGATCCGCCGCAGCCCGCGACCAGCGCCAGCACGAACCCTGCAATGCAGTGCCTGAATGCTGTACCGGGTTTTGATCCGATTGATGACATCGCAGCAAAGTGTAGCCGATATTGGCATCTGGTTATAATCAGAAAGTGACTGCAACCGCATCACCAAACAGGGAAAATCATGGCGTTCCTGCAAGACAAGAAAATCCTCATCACCGGCCTGCTGTCCAACCGCTCCATCGCTTACGGCATTGCAAAAGCCGCCAGCCGTGAAGGTGCGCAACTCGCCTTCACCTATCAGGGCGAGGACATCCGGGAGCGCGTGATCAAGCTCGCCGCTGAATTCGGCACCGTGCCGGTGCTGCCCTGCGATGTCGCGCAGGACGAACAGATTGCCGCGCTCTACGCCAGACTCCAGTCGGAATGGGGCGGCCTTGACGGATTGCTGCATTCAATTGCCTTTGCGCCGCGCGATGCGCTGAAGGGAAACTTTGTTGACGGTTTGACGCGCGAGGCTTTCGCCACTGCGCACGATATCAGCAGCTACAGCTTTGCCGCACTGGCCAAGGGCGCGGCGCCGCTGATGACCGGCCGGTCGGGCGCGATGCTGACGCTGACCTATCTCGGTGCGGTGCGTACTGTCCCCAACTACAACGTGATGGGATTGGCCAAGGCCAGCCTCGAAGCCTGTGTGCGTTACCTGGCCAGCGACCTCGGCCCGCAGGGTATCCGCGTCAACGGCATTTCAGCCGGACCGATCAAGACGCTGGCCGCGGCAGGTATCGGCGGCTTCGGCAAGATACTCAAATTCGTCGAAGACAACGCGCCGTTGCGGCGCAATGTCACCACTGACGATGTCGGCAATGCCGCTGCTTTCCTGTTGTCCGATCTTGCCGCCGGCATTACCGGAGAAATCACTTACGTCGACTGCGGTTTCAGCACTGTCGTCGGCGGCATGCGCGGCGAATAAAAAACCCGGCACCTCTGCGGTTACCGGGTTTCTCCACCATAAATTAGAACCGGAATTCAGCCCCGGATTGCTTCTGCCGGGAGTCCTGATTCTGCCGCCGGCCGCCCTTGCCGGCTAACAGGTTGTTGAAAAAGTGATGCGCGAGCGCGTGGGGAGCGTAGCGACCAAGCGCACACGCGTGCAAACCGTTGATTTTATGAGTATTGAAAAATCAATAGTGCCGGATTGAAGTGATGTGCTGGAGTTTTTCAACACCCTGCTAAGCCTACTTCTTCTCGATCAGCTCCTTGCGGATCTTGACCTCGGATTTCTGCTTGAGGCTTGCCAAGTAGGCCGCCAGTTCCGTCTGTCCCGCCACCTGACGCAGCGTCTGCGCAATCGCATTCTGCTTTTCCCTGGCGTCTTCGGTCGCTTCCTGCACCTTGCTGACGCGCACCAGCGTATAGCTGCCGCCGGGTGATTCCGTGCCGCCATAGGCCGGCAGCTTGCCAACATCCGCCCTGAAGGCCTGCCGCAATACTTCGCCAGGCATGCCCTTGGGGTCTCCTCGCCCGGCCAGTTGCGGCGCAGTCCAGCCGACCTGGGCATCCTTGCCCTGCTTCAGCGCTTCGAGTTTGGCGCGACCTTCCTGTGCCGCGAGTTGCCCCGCCTGCTGCAATGTCAGTTTTTTCACCAGCGCGCCGCTGATCTGGTCAAACGGCTGGATGGACGACGGCTTGTGTTCCGCGACACGTGCGCCGACCAGCACAGCGGGAGCCACTTCCATGGCTTCGGTATTGCGCTTGTTTTTCAGCACGTCGTCTGAAAACACCGCCTGCAGCAGCTTCTGGTTACCCAGCACCCCGCTGTCGGTGCCGTTGCGCGCAATCCAGCCGCTTTTCTGCGGCGCCGCCTTGATCAGGTCAGCAGCCGCCTTCAGGCTGTCCGACTGCTCGAACAAGGTGTTGCTGAATGCCTCGGCCAGTTCTGCAAACTTGCGCCCTGCCAGCTGCTTTTTGAGTTCGACTTCGATTTCCGGGCGCGCTTCCTCGAAAGTCTTGCCCTTGCCGCCGCGCACGGTATCCAGACGGATGATGTGATAACCGAATTCACTTTCCACCGGCGCCGATATCTCGCCGGCCTTCATCGTGAACACCGCGTCATCAAACGGCTTCACCATCGCACCGCGCTCGAAAAATCCCAGATCACCGCCATTCGCTGCCGATCCCGGGTCCTGCGAATTTTTCCTGGCCAGATCGCCAAAACTCTTTGGATTATTTTTTAGCTGCGCATACAGATCATCGGCTTTGTCTTTCGCTTTTTTCTTCGCGTCGGCGCCGCCGCCGGCATCCGGCGTAATCAGGATATGGCTGGCCTGGCGCGCCTCCTTCACTTCAAACCGTTTCAGATTTTCATCGTAGGCCTTGCGCACCTCTGCCGCCGCCGGCTGGATCTGCGCCAGCAGCGCATCCGCGGCAAGGGTCACAAATTCAATACGCACCTGCTCGGGCACACGGAACTCGTCCTGATGGCTGTCGTAATATTTTTTTGCGGCATCGGCATCAAGCTTGACCTGCGGCAGATAACGGTCCGGCGCCAGCGTGAAATGGCTGATTTCGCGCTGCTGGTCGGAAATACGTTGCAGCATTGCCGCTTCTGCACGCGACACGAATGCAGAGCCGGTATAGGCATGCGTCGCATGATCCACGATCAGGTCCTGGCGCATGCGCTGCTCGAAAATCACCGGCGTCATGCCCTGTGCCTTCAGCAGCTCCTCGTAACGCGCATAGGAAAAAGAGCCGTTTTCACGAAAAGCCTCGACGCTGCTGACGACGTCGCGGATTTGCTCATCGGTAATGGTCATGCCGGCGCGCACCGCCCGCTGCATCAGCAGACGTTGCTGCACCAGATTGTCGACCACCGAAAAGCGCAACTCGTTGCTGTCCAGCAATGCCGGATCGATGCGGCTGCCGGACATCCGCTGCAACATGTCCTGACGCTCGCGCAGCGCCATCGCGAATTCGTTCTGTGAAATACGGTAATCGCCGACTGTGGCCACGCTGTCGCCGCCGCTGCCGCCCTGGAAATACGATTCAATGCCGAAAAAGGCAAATGGCAGAACAATAATAGCCAGGATGACCTGCATCAGGCGTTTGTTATTGTGGACAAAATCGTGCATGACTCGCTCCAGAACTGATGACAATAAGACTGCTTTGACCGTAACAGAATGCTGCGTTCGTTTTGCAGTCATTCATAAGAAAAAAGGCGAACACGGTTCGCCTTTTTTTCGATGGCTGGCGGAGTGGACGGGACTCGAACCCGCGACCCCCGGCGTGACAGGCCGGTATTCTAACCAACTGAACTACCACTCCCATTACTTCCAATGCTGAGTGCGGAATGACGAGTGATGAACTGAAACCAGTCCTGCGCTCCGCATTCATCATTCAGCACTCATCGCTGCAGTACTGCTGGTGGGTGCTGACGGGATCGAACCGCCGACATTCGCCTTGTAAGGGCGACGCTCTACCAGCTGAGCTAAGCACCCGGCATCTCCAAATGACTGCTTATTTGCCTGCCCGAACAAAGGGCCGGATTCTAGCTTAACCCTGCCCGGATTTCCAGTGATTTGCCGCTCAGTGCTTGATCGCGACAGGCGCCGCACTCTCGCCGGCAGGCGGCACCGGCACTTTCTGCTCCTCGGCCAGTGGCTCCGGCTTGCGTTCCAGTGCCAGTTCGAGCACCTGGTCAATCCACTTGACCGGATGGATATCGAGCTTGTTCTTCACATTATCCGGAATTTCCTTCAGATCCTTGACGTTCTCCTCCGGAATCAGCACGGTCTTGATGCCGCCGCGATGCGCAGCCAGCAGTTTTTCCTTCAAGCCGCCAATTGGCAGCACTTCGCCGCGCAGCGTAATTTCGCCGGTCATCGCCACATCGGCGCGTACCGGAATCCCGGTCAGCACCGACACCATGGCCGAACAGATGCCGATGCCGGCGCTGGGGCCGTCCTTCGGCGTCGCGCCTTCGGGCAAATGGATATGGATGTCGTTCTTCTGATAGAAGTCCGGTTGTATGCCCAGGCGCTGCGAACGGGCGCGGACGACCGACATCGCGGCCTGCACCGATTCCTGCATCACTTCGCCGAGTTTGCCGGTGGTGGTCATCTTGCCCTTGCCGACCATGGTCGCGGCTTCGATCGACAGCAGTTCGCCGCCGACTCCGTCCACGCCAAGCCGTTGACCTGGCCGATCTGGTTTTTC
>JAKFUJ010000191.1 GCA_021732805.1 Betaproteobacteria bacterium
AAAATTCTCGCTGCCGCAGAATCTCAGCAGCTTGCCTTTCGGACTCTATTACATCACGACGCCACTTCTGGCGAAGAGTTTCAATGGCTTCCGGTGAATCAAAATCCTTAGGCTCGCAACAGGCGACAGCAGCTAATTTTTCGTGCGGCATTTTAGGGGTTCAAGGAGGTTTATGTTCTGCTCACAGTGCGGCAATGCATTAAATCTGAGCGACAAATTTTGTGTTAAATGCGGTACCGCTGTATCGATACCAAGGGTCCATTTACAACCAGCGGCGGCGATCTCACCGCAGATGCCACATTTCGGCAGCCCGAATGCAAAATGGTGGGGGAAAGCAACAGCGGCAACCCCGTTCCCAGAACCTTATGAGTGGTTAAGTCAAAGAAACACGCTACTTGTCTTCGGCAATCATTTGGCAATAGTGCCGAATGCAGAAAAGCGAAGTGAAACTGCCGATCTAGTGACTTCCGGCGCTTTTGCGCTTGTGGGCGGTTTATTTGGGGCTGCGCGGTCCATCAAGGACAAACTCAGCAACAAATCCACAGGTATCGATTCGGAGCAAGCTTCCAACTTATTTGATGCGGGCGAATTTGTTTGGTGCAAAAAGACAGACGCCGAAGTATGGGAGGTGGAAACAAAACGACTCCTCGGATACCCGATGAGTTCTTACACTGCACTGTCATGCACGTTTAACTCTTTAACCGGATCGTTGCGCTTTTTATTCCCGTTGGACGATACGCAGGAAAGCTTCATGTCTCCCGTTAACAATCTTGGCTGTCGAATCATAATTAAAGCCAAAGGGCTGACCGATGACGAAGCGTCAATTGCCTACAAAAATCTGTACAAAGACTTATAGCTAACCGCTCACACAAAGAGGCTATCGTGACGCCAGATGAAGAAGCCAAAAAAATACAAGACGAAGTAGAAAAGTTACGTTCAGAAACCCTTGATACATTAATACGCACCATCGAATCCACTGCGCGCCGAACGGTAGTTCATGAGGCGACTCTCAAGGTGTTGATCGCGCAACACCCTCGCCCGGCTGATCTCCGGCCGCTGGTGGAAAGTATTCTCTCTCAAACGCAGATAGGCGTTGCGCAGCGGGGCGTAGACGCGCGAGGTCTCGAAGATCTCTACAAGCCAATTCTCGACGGACTATTTTTACCACCCATTCCTCTAACACCAGACGCGGATTACTAATCCATTTCCGTAATTGCATGTTCGTTTATCTCCATGTCCGCTGTAATTATTACGCTTGGATCAACGGGCCGCGGAATCATATGTCCTTTAATTTTCCAATAGGGGATCGACATGGAACCAAGTGAAGAAATCGCAAAACTCCGCGCCACAGTTGGCGCCCTGACAAACGCCACACAAGAGCACGCCGGAAAACTGGTCGCCCTAGAGGTGGTTCTCCTAACCCTTGTCGAAACGCACCCGAACCGCGCGCTCCTGCTTTCCGCCCTTGAATCACGCATGCCACCAGTTGAGGCGACGTTTGTTGGGGAGTCTCGCAGCGAGACAGCACTACAGAGTTTTCTGGCTGTGTCGCAGCGTGCAGTTGATTTATGCCGCGGGCCGCATCGCGGACAACCGCCTGATAAATAGATTCAATGTCTGGTCTGACTTTCTGAAAATTGGGCATCTTTATGGCTCAGGGAAAAAGTGGCTACAGCGATCTCTGCAAAGCAATAGGCCACATCGTAATCAATTGGTCCGCGACCGAACAAAGTCTTGACCTCGCCGTGTCAACCGTCTTTCGGCTGAGCGGCGGCAAAACCCTTGAGGATGAGTTGCCGCGCTCCCTCAGCAGAAAAACCAAGTTCATGCGCAACGCATTCCGGAAACTCCCCGCACTCTCGCCGCTGGCGCAGTCCGGTATGGAACTGATGTCAACGATTGACCGTTGCGCCAAGCAGCGGCACGAGATGGTCCATGGCGCCTTGGCGTGCGAGGGGGCAGACAATGGCTCGTGGTATTTCATTAAACTCGACCACGGCCAGATATCCATCAAGCGCGACACGTCGCAATCTCTATGGACGAGTTTCATCAGTTTGGAAGTAAATTGATGAATCTGGCATTGGATGTTCAACGCCTTGCAAATCAGCTTTGGGCGCAACACTATCCACAACGACCTGACAAATGATCTCCGCAGCCTCACTTGGCGACATCGAACAAAACTCGGAATCGAAGTGCCAGAGGAATTTTCTAACCCACGCCACTAGTTCGGGTCTATCGACAGCGATCGTTGATTCATTTTCTGCCACAGCCTAAACTCCCATAATGAGCGAGATTACGAGCAAAAGCGCACGCCAATCCAGGACGGAAGCGGAACTTCGGGACTGGTATTCTCGCGCGGCAAACGGGACACTGTATCCGCCAATGACGCCGGAAGAACATCAAATAATGATGGACGAGTTGGTCGAGGCGTACGAAATCATGTGCCGTAGATACCCACCAAAGACTTAGACTCCCACCATGCGTACAGAAAAGCCCAAGCGCGAGGCGGCGCAGAAACCGATAACGATGGACGACATCGCCAAACGGTTCTTGAGCACGCCGCCGACACCGCGCAAAACCGCCCTCAAGAAAAAAGCACGCAAGGCTAAGTAGCTTTTGCGTGCTTTGCCGGCATGTCGGCCTTTATTGTGCATTTCCACTCCACTTTATTCAAGTATACAGTTCCGCTGTCGAGGGAGTCGCCAGGGTGGGTTTATGGCACGTCACAGAAAAAATCTGGTCGGGGACATTTTTGAGCTGACGGCGCGTTTGCCGTGGTGGGCCAGTGTGGTTGCGGCATGGCAGCGGTCGGGGGCGCGGCAGGCGTGTTTGTGGTGACTTCGGGTAATTTTACTGCTGAGGCGCGCCGTTTCGTTGAAGAAAACCGCATCGATATCGAACTCATTGCCGGCGATCAATTGCGGCGGATGATCCGGGGGCTGGAGTCGGTCGCCAGGACAGGTTATTGAGATTATCCAAAAACATGACGGCCTCGTAGAGGCGTGTTTTTGTCAGTATTCATGTAATTTTCAATAATACGCACCGTCGTTGGCATTTGGTCCGGGTTTGTGTAGGGTGACGACGGAGCATGGCCCGTCGGGTTTTTGTCAGTTTTTGCCGAATATGTCGCCACACGCAGCGGAGGGGCAGTGCATACCAATAAGATCATCTGCGGCGCGGTTGCGCTGGCTGGCGGCTGGGCGGCGCAGGCGCAGGAGGCGCCGCTACTGCCGGAGGTATCGGTCAGCGCGACACGCGTAGAACGCGACAACATGGACCTGCCGGTGTCGATTGATACCGTGGATCAGCGCGCGATCCGCGAAGACAATCCCCAGGTCAATCTGTCCGAAGTGCTGGGCCGCGTGCCCGGCATTGCAGTGCAGAACCGGCAGAACTATGCGCAGGATCTGCAGATTTCCTCGCGCGGCTTCGGCTCGCGTGCGGCGTTCGGCGTGCGCGGCATCCGGCTGATCGCCGACGGCATCCCGGCGACCATGCCCGACGGTCAGGGCCAGGCTGCCACCTTCAATCTGTCGTCGGCGCAGCGCATTGAAGTGCTGCGCGGGCCGTTCTCCAGTCTGTATGGCAATGCGGCCGGCGGCGTGGTGCAGATCTTCACCGCCGACGGGCCGGCAGAGCCGACGCTGTCGACAAGTTTCTCTGCGGGCAGCTACGGCACCTGGAAGCTGGGTGCGCAGTACGGCGGCCAGCACGGACCGCTCAACGCCATCGTCGATGTATCGCGTTTCGAAACGGATGGTTATCGCGACCACAGTTCTGCGCGTCGCGATACGGGAAACGCAAAACTGCGTTACGACCTCGGCAGCGCGGGACGGTTGACGCTGGTGATCAATGCGCTGGACCAGCCCGAGACCGAGGATCCGCTGGGCCTGACTGCGGCGCAGGTCGCGCAGAACCCGCGCCAGGCGGTCAGCAATGCCTACCAGTTCAATACCCGCAAAAGCACCACGCAGGCGCAGGCCGGCGTGACCTACGACGTCAATCTTTCCGGAGGGCATTCGCTGCAGACGCGCGTCTACCTCGGTGAGCGTCAGGTGACGCAGCATCTGGCCATCCCGCTGGCCGCGCAGGCTGCCGCCACGAGTTCGGGCGGCGTGGTGGATCTGGATCGCGGTTACGGCGGCGTCGGCCTGCGCTGGACACATGAAGGACAGGTCGCAGAGCGGCGCCTGACGGTGAGTGCGGGTGCGGACCACGACCGCATGCAAGAGCGGCGTCGCGGATTCATCAACAACAACGGTGTCACCGGTGCGTTGAAACGCAACGAGGACGACAGCGTCAGCAACACCGACTTTTATGCGCAGGCCGAATGGCAGCTACTGCCGAAATTGTCGTTGCTCGCCGGTCTGCGCCACAGCCGGGTGTCTTTCGAGTCGCGCGATTATTTCATTACGGCCGGCAATCCCGACGACAGCGGTGCGGTGGATTTTGCGCGCACCACGCCGGCGCTGGGCGCGACATTCCGCGTTTCACCGCGGGTCAACATTTATGCCAATGCCGGACGTGGTTTCGAGACGCCGACCTTTGCCGAGCTCGCCTATCGGCCGGGCGGCGCGACGGGGCTCAACTTTGCGCTGAAACCCTCCAACAGCCTGCATCGCGAGCTGGGCGTGAAAGCACTGACGGGCGAGCACGGGCATGTCAATGTCGCGCTGTTCCGCATCGACACCAGGGATGAGATTGTCGTCAGCAGCGCCGCCGGCGGGCGTACCGATTTCCGCAATGCTGCGGGCACACAGCGCAAAGGGCTTGAGGTGGCGTGGCAGCAGCGTTACAGCGCCGGTTTGGAATCGGCGCTGGCGTGGACGCTGCTCGATGCCAGGTTCAGTCAATCGTTCACGTCGGGTACGCCGCCGGCCTCGGTGGCGGCGGGCAACCGTCTGCCCGGTGTTGCGCCGAACCTGTTTTATGGCGAACTGGTGTGGCGCCACGCGGCGAGCGGGTTTCATGCCGGCGTCGAAGTGCGCCACAGCGGGAAGGTGTTTGTGAATGACCAGAACAGCGAAGCCGCCGCCGCGTACACTATCGGCAATCTGCGCGCCGGCTTCATGCAGCGCGGCAAGGGCTGGCGGCTGACGGAATTCGTGCGCGTGGACAACGTGACCGATCGCGCCTATATCGGTTCGGTGATCGTTGCCGACGGCAACGGTCGTTATTACGAGCCGGCGCCGGGGCGGGCGCTGACGGCGGGCGTGACGCTGGAAATGACTTACTGAAAACGGTTGATTTTGGCGGCTTTATGCGGCTCCTCCCCGCAAGCGGGAAGAGGATGATCGCTATTGGTGCGCGAGGTAGTGCGCCAGCGCCGCAATGTCGGCATCCGTCGCTTTGTACATCACCGCATTCATGCTGGTGTCGACGCCTGAGCGCCGGTTGTCGCGGTAGGCCTTCAGCGCGGCGGCCAGGTAATCTTCACGCTGGTTGGTGATGCGCGGCACCTGGCGCTGGCCGGTGTAATTGCCCATGTGGCAACTGCCGCAACCCATGGCTTTTGAAATGTCCGCACCAAGCGCGTAGCGTTGCGGGTTGCGTTCGCTGCCGCTGGCGGTAAATGGTTTCGTGTTGCTGTAGTAGGCGGCGATGTCCATCAGGTCGGGATCGCTGAAGGCCTTGAGCATGCCGTTCATCGCCGGCACGTCACGCAAACCTTCGCGCAACAGGATCATCTGCAGCACCAGGAATTCCTCCTGCTGGCCGGAGAGTGCCGGCATCCCGGCAATGGGTTTGCCGCCCTCGGGGCCGTGGCAGGCGGCGCAGGCCGCGACCTTGGCCGCGCCGCGCGCCGGATCACCTTTGCCTTGGGCGGTTGCGGTGGCGGAGAGTGTGGCCAGTCCGATGATCAAAAAAACGCGCTGGACGGAATCCGTCCAGCGCGTTCTGTGGATTTGCAGCATCTACTTGCTGTAGCTGACGCGGTAGATCGCGCCCTGCTGTTCGTCGGAAATCAGCATCGAACCGTCGGGCATCTGCATGACGTCGGTCGGTCGGCCCCAGAAGGTGTTGCTGGCCTTGTCCATGAAGCCGGTGACGAAGGGTGTGATTTTGGCGTTCTTGCCGTCCGGCGTGGCGTTGACGCGCAGGATGTCGTAACCCAGGCGTTCGGTCTTGTTCCACGAACCGTGGCGGGCCAGCAGCACCGCGCCCTGGTATTCCGGCGGGAACATCTTGCCGGTGTAGAAACGCATGCCGAGTGCTGCGGCGTGTGCGCCCAGGGTGGCGACCGGCAGGATTACGTTGGCGCAGGGA
>JAKFUJ010000002.1 GCA_021732805.1 Betaproteobacteria bacterium
ATTGAGTCGCGGCGTATCAGCGCGGATACGGTAGAAAAAATGGCCGTCCTGAAACGGCTGCTCGCGCGTCACATGATCAATCTGGCCGAGTTCGAGCAGCGCCTGACCGATGTGCAGCGCATCCGCGCGTGAACTTGTTGCGCCGCGGTTGTGCATCAGCCAGTCCACGGCCTCGCTGCCGACAAAACACTCGTCGTAGATTTTCGTGCGGAAGCGGCGCGCGCAGATATCGACACCGCCGGCACCGCGCATTTTCACGATCAATGCGTCAGGATCGAGCCCGCGCTGAAGCAGCGCATCGCGTTGATGCCACGCCTGCGTAATGGGGGTGGCGTCATCGGGCATCATCGGCAGCGTCTGCAGCGCGAGTGCCGTTGCGCCTTCATCCACCACTCCGGCGTCGAGCAGCGAAACAATCGCATTGATCGTCGGCAGCAGTGATTCCCGGTGATGGGTGAGCGCGCACCCCGGCAGCAAATCGCGCGCACCGAGACTTTGCGCCCACGCGCGCGCCTGGGGATAAACGGCATGGAGTTCACAGCAATACAGCAGCAATTCGGCGTCCGGGCAGTTGCTGCGTCTCCATGCGCAGAACTCATCGGCGCCTTTTGCCAGTTGGGCCAGCACGGCGATGTCGATCAACAGCAGCGGCGGCAGCGGGTCGCGCATCGCTTTCATTGCCGCTGTTTCGAGATGCGCGCTCAGCGGCAGAGCAGTGGCGGTTACTCCATGCGCGGCAAGTGCCGCGCACAACAGTGCTTGCTGTGATTCAGAGGCGAGTGCGAGAACGACCTGGCGCGACATGATGGTTTTCGATCTGCGTGCCAGTTGCAATCAATCGGTGACCGCGCCTTTGCTTGCAGTCGAAACCAGACGCGCGAACTTGGCGAGTGCGCCGCGGGTATAGCGCGGTTTCGGTTGTTTCCATTGTTTTTTGCGCGCCGCGAATTCTTTTGCGGTGATATTGAGCTGGATCAGCAATTTGTCCGCATCGATGGTGATCGAATCGCCTTCCTTGATCAGCGCGATCGGTCCGCCTTCAAAGGCTTCGGGCGCGACATGGCCGACGACCATGCCCCAGGTGCCGCCGGAGAAACGGCCGTCGGTGATCAGGCCGACCGATTCGCCGAGCCCTTGCCCGATCAATGCGCCGGTGGGCGCGAGCATTTCCTGCATGCCCGGGCCGCCCTTGGGGCCTTCATAACGAATCACCACTACGTCACCGGCCTTGATCTTTTTCGCCATGATCGCTTTCATCGAAGCGACTTCCGAATCAAAAACGCGCGCCGGTCCGGTGATTTTCGGCGATTTCAAACCGGTGATCTTGGCGACACAACCTTCCGGCGCGAGGTTGCCCTTGAGGATCGCCAGATGGCCGTGTTTGTACATCGGGTTCGACCACGGCCGGATCACATCCTGGTCGGTGCGCGGTGCGTCCGGCACGTTCTTCAATTCCTGCGCCAGCGTTTTACCGGTGATGGTCATACAGTCGCCGTGCACCAGACCCTGCTTCAGCAGCATTTTCAGCACCTGCGGCACGCCGCCGGCGCGGTGGAAATCCACCGCGACATAACGGCCCGAAGGTTTCAGGTCGCACAGCACCGGCACTTTGCGCCGTACGCGCTCGAAATCGTCGATGGTCCATTTGACCTGCGCCGCGTGCGCGATGGCGAGGTAATGCAGCACGGCGTTGGTCGAGCCGCCGGTGGCCATGATCAGCGCCACCGCATTTTCAATCGATTTGCGGGTGACGATGTCGCGCGGCTTGATGTCCTGTTTGATGGCGTTGACCAGCAGTTCAGCGGAGTGCGCGGCGGAATCGGCTTTTTCCGGATCCGGCGAGGCCATCTGCGATGATCCCAGCGCGCTCATGCCCAGCGCCTCGAATGACGACGACATGGTGTTGGCGGTGAACATGCCGCCGCAGGCGCCGACCGAGGGACAGGCATTTTTTTCGATGCCGATGAAATCTTCATCGCTCATCTTGCCGGCGGCATAGGCGCCGACGGCCTCAAAGGCGCTGACCACGGTCAAGTCCTGGCCTTTCCAGCGACCGGGCTTGATGGTGCCGGCATAGACATAGATGCTTGGCACGTTCATGCGCAGCATCGCGATCATGCCGCCGGGCATGTTTTTGTCGCAGCCGCCGCACACCAGCACGCCATCCATGGCCTGACCGTTGACGGCGGTTTCGATGCAATCGGCGATGACTTCGCGCGACACCAGCGAATATTTCATCGCTTCGGTGCCCATGCCGATGCCGTCGGTGATGGTCGGCACACCGAACACCTGCGGCATCGCGCCGGCGCCTTGCAGCGCGGCAATCGCACGATCGACCAGCGGCTGGATGCCGGCGTTGCACGGATTCATCGTCGAGTGCCCGTTGGCAACGCCGACGATGGGTTTTTCAAAATCGCGGTCGCCGAAACCCACGGCGCGCAGCATGGCGCGATTGGGCGCGCGCGCGACGCCGGCGGTGATCAGGTGGCTGCGTTTATTGAGCGGCATGGTTATTCTCCAATGGGCCGGCGGTGACAGGCGCGTGCTTGCAGGTGCGATGGCTGCCGCGGCGGGACACGTATAATAGGCGCAGTATTTTATCGCAACATTCCCCTATTCTATGTTCGTACATCCCCAATTTGATCCCGTAGCATTGCAGCTCGGCCCGCTGGCCCTGCGCTGGTATGGTCTGATGTACCTGCTCGGCTTCGGACTGATCTGGCTCGCCGGCCGTTATCGCATAGACCGTAACCCGGATGGGGTGTGGACCCGTAACGATCTGGATGACGCACTGTTTTTCGGCATCCTCGGCACCATCCTCGGCGGACGGTTCGGCTACGTGCTGTTCTACAAGTTTGGCGACTACCTCGCTGCGCCATGGAAAGTGTTCTATGTGTGGGAGGGCGGCATGTCTTTCCACGGCGGTTTCCTCGGCGTGGTCATTGCGATGATCTGGTTCGCGCGCAGCCGCAATCAGGACTGGCTGCGCATCACCGATTTCATCGCGCCGCTGGTGCCGCTGGCGCTGGCTGCAGGGCGCATGGGCAATTTCATCAATGCCGAACTGTGGGGGCGGCCAACTGATGTGCCGTGGGCGATGGTGTTTCCGAATGTGGACAACGTTGCGCGCCATCCGTCTCAGCTTTACGAATTTGCGCTGGAAGGTGTGGCGCTGTTCCTGATCCTGTGGGTTTTTACGCTGAAACCGAGACCGCGTGGTGCGGCATCGGCGCTGTTTCTGATCGGTTACGGGGCGTTCCGTTTCGGCGTCGAATATACCCGCGAGCCCGACAGTTTCCTGGGATTACTTGCGTTTGGATTTTCGATGGGGCAGTGGTTGTCGCTGCCGATGGTGTTTGCCGGGGCCGGTTTGCTGGTCTGGTCCTGCCGGCGCAAACCGGGTAATTAATTCAGTTTCTTCGGATCGATTTTGCGCGCCGGGTTTTCCCGTGCACGCCGTGCGGCGCGGCGCTCCAGCAGGCGCTGGAAATTGTCGAGCGACTGCAGGTGCGCGTAAATGCGCGACAACATGCCGTTGCGCGCGAGCTCCTGCAGTGTGCCGCCGGGCAGCGCCTGCAGCCGTTGTTCGGCGATACGATGCATGCCGGTCAGCGTAACCGGCAATTCGCCGGTCGGCGCGGCCTGCGCAGAAAACGGTTCGAGCAACTGCAATTCCTGCAGTTTGCGGCACATCTCCTCGGTCCGCGCGAGGTCGGCTTCGAATTCAAACAGCAGCTTGCGCAAGCGGTCCCACACCGGCAGCGGCTCGCCCTTGCCGTCATACAAGGCTTCGCCCTTGGCGTTCACGGCGCGCTTCTCGACACAGGCAATACGCTCCGCCTGTTCCTTGCCGTCAACCGTGACGCGGGTCATGCAGAACGGGTAACGTCGCACATAAGCCGGCAGGTACACGCCGGCATCCCAGGCGTCGTCGTTGCCGACAAACAGATTCTGCTGCGCTTCGAGGCCGAGTATGGCCATCGCCACAAAACTTTTGCCGGAGTCGCCGGAGATGAAGGCGATCGGGTAATCATGGACGGCCGCGGCAAACTCGGTAAACGACAGCGGCAACGCAGTCAGGTTGCGGAACAGCACCGGCAGACGGCGCTCCGCCGGCAGCAATACCTTGTGGGTTTTCGCCAGCGGGACGATTTCCTGGTAACCGTAGGGAGGGTTGATGTCCAAAGCGTCTGTTCCTGAACGTGTTGCGGACGATTATAGCTGTCGTCCCCGGCGATTTGCTGCATCCGGGGCGAGCGGGTAAAATCCGCCCTCTTTTCGGGGTGGTAGCTCAGCTGGGAGAGCGCCGCGTTCGCAATGCGGAGGTCGGGAGTTCGATCCTCCTCCACTCCACCACTAACAAATCCAGGGCTGTCCAATAGTGGTTAGAAAAAATCCCCTTCTCATAGGGGATTTTTCTTTTTCTGGCCCCAATAAATCCAATATCGTGTTTTGACATCCAAGACGATTTGGGGCCAGAATAGCGGGCAACTGCTATATTTCAATATGAGTTGGCCCCAGATTTGCGATGCTAACGACTAACGCTATTCGAAGCGCGAAAACACCGGGAATTAAGTCGATCAAGCTATTCGACGGTGGCGGTTTGTACCTATTGGTGAATCCCCAAGGCAGTAAGTGGTGGCGCTTCAAGTACCGCTTCGGCGGCAAAGAAAACCAATCATCGCTTGGGGTCTATCCAGACGTGTCATTACGTGAAGCCCGGAAAAAGCGAAATGAACTCAAGGAAATTCTCAAATCCGGCCGGAATCCGTCCGAATATCTTCGTAGTCTCCGTGAAGCGCGGCGCGACGCGGAAAGCAGAATGCAGGCAGCGATGCGATTTACCATCGACGATCAAGGTGCGCTTGCAATTCGCCTCGGCTCAAGACGAATTACTTTGACTGCAAATGAAACCACAGACCTCCTCATCTTCTTGCAAGGAACATCGGGGGTATTCATAAGGGGGAAAGCAAGTGCCTCTCAGTGATATTGCAATAAGAAAGGCTAAGCCGGGCATTACGCCAAAAGGCACGGTAACGACAAGGCCGTACAAAATTGCGGACTCCGGCGGCATGTACCTTGAGGTGGCGCCGGAGGGGGGGAAATGGTGGAGATTTCGATACCGGTTCGATGGCAAGGAGAAACGTATTTCCCTCGGCATTTACCCTGACGTGCCCTTGAAAAAGGCGCGGGAACGGCGTGACGAGGCGCGCAGACTGCTTGCCGACGGCGTAGATCCTGGTGAACACCGTAAGGCAAAAAAATCCGCAGGCGCAGATCGAGCGGCTAATAGTTTTGAGGTAGTGGCACGGGAGTGGTTTACCAAATTTGAACCGCAGTGGGCTTCTACACACTCCAGCAAAATTATCCGACGGCTGGAATTAGATGTATTCCCCTGGCTGGGGGCGCGTCCCGTCGCGGAGATCAAAGCGCCCGAAGTCTTGAAATGTCTGCGTCGCATTGAGGGGCGTGGCGCGTTAGATACTGCACACAGGGCGCAACAAAATTGCGGGCAGGTGTTCCGCTATGCCGTGGCAACCGGGCGCGCGGAGTGCGATCCTACGAGCGATCTAAGGGGGGCTTTACCACCGGCGAAGCATACGCACTATGCTGCCATCACGGAACCGCAAGCAGTTGGCGGGTTACTGCGGGCAATCGACGCATTTCGCGGCACGTTTATCGTGCAATCTGCGTTGCGACTTGCCCCCTTGTTTTTTGTCCGGCCCGGAGAGTTGCGCAAGGCGCAATGGGCTGATTTCGACTTTGATAAGGCCGAATGGCGCTATATAGTGACTAAGACCAAAACTGAGCACCTCGTTCCGTTAGCGAGACAGGCGGTGGCGATCCTGCGCGAGTTACAGGCGCTAACTGGAGAACGGGAACATGTTTTTCCGGGGCGTGATCCGAAAAAGCCCTTGAGCGACGCGGCGATAAATGCGGCTCTTCGGCGCATGGGTTACGACACTCGCACCGAAATTACCGGACACGGATTCCGGGCAATGGCACGCACGATTCTGCATCAGGAGCTAGATGTTGCCCCTGAGGTTATTGAACACCAGCTAGCGCACCGGGTGCCGGACGCGCTGGGCACTGCCTACAATCGCACGAAATTCTTGCCGGCACGCCGCAAGATGATGCAACAATGGGCGGACTATCTCGATAAGTTGAAGGCGGGGGCGGATATCATTCCACTGCACGGTGATGCTGCGTAGCCAATGCGCTGCCAATACACGAC
>JAKFUJ010000252.1 GCA_021732805.1 Betaproteobacteria bacterium
TACACCTCCGAAGCGCTGGGCGATTACTGCGCGGGTCCGAATCATGTGCTGCCGACGTCGCGCACCGCACGTTTTTCTTCGCCGCTGGGTGTTTATGATTTCCAGAAACGCTCGAGCGTGATTCGCGTATCGCAGGCGGGTGCGGCGAAACTCGGCAAGATTGCGGTGGAACTCGCGGAAGGCGAAGGCCTCACCGCGCATGCGCGTTCGGCCGCGATGCGTTTTCGTTTGTAGACAGCCATCGTGAGCCGTTACTGGAGCAAGGTGGTGCAGGGGCTGACGCCCTATGTGCCGGGCGAGCAGCCGAAGCTGGCCAATCTGATCAAGCTCAATACCAATGAAAGCCCGTACGGCCCGAGCCGCCGCGTGCTGGAGGCTTTGCGCGCCGAAATCGGTGACACGCTGCGGCTGTATCCGGACCCGGCCAGCGATCGGTTGCGCGCTGCGATTGCGAAACAGTACGGCCTGACGCCGGACCAGGTGTTCGTCGGCAACGGTTCCGACGAGGTGCTGGCGCATGTATTCCTTGGTCTGCTCAAGCATGACAAGCCGGTACTGTTCCCGGACATCACCTACAGTTTTTATCCGGTGTACTGCGGGCTTTACGGCATCGAATACGAGCAGGTGCCGCTGAACGCCGCATTTGAAATCGCCGTCGATGACTATCTGAAATCCAATGGCGGCATCGTGTTCCCGAATCCCAACGCGCCCACCGGGTGCTTCGTGCCGGTGGCCGACATCGAACGCCTGTTGCGTGCGAACGGCGATTCGGTGGTGGTCATTGACGAAGCCTATGTCGATTTCGGCGGCGAGTCGGTGGCGCCGCTGGTCAGCCGCTATCCGCAGCTGCTGGTGACGCACACCTTGTCGAAGTCGCGGGCGCTGGCCGGCCTGCGTGTCGGTTACGCCATCGGCCACCCCGATTTGATCGAGGCGTTGAACCGGGTCAAGGACAGTTTCAATTCCTATCCGCTGGACCGTTTTGCGCAGGCCGGCGCCACCGCGGCCATCGAAGACGACGAATACTTCAAAGCCATGTGTCGCAAGGTCATCGTCACCAAGCAAAAGCTGGTGCAGGATCTGCAGGAACTTGGTTTCGAGGTGCTGCCGTCAGCCGCCAATTTCGTGTTCGCGCGTGTGCCGGGACGCGATGGCGGCGACATCGCGGGGAAACTGCGCGAACGCAGCATCATCGTCCGTCATTTCCGCAAGCCGGCGCGTATCGCCGATTTCATGCGCATCACCGTCGGCACCGACGAGCAATGCGCGGGCCTGGTCGAGGCTTTGCGCGACATCGTGCGTACCGCCTGACTCTGTGATGCCGCGCGAATTCGTTTATACTCTGAAATCAACAAGTTACCGACGCACTTATTGAGGCGGTCACTGAGACGGTTACCGAGACGATCAGGCAATCATGGCACGGCAAGCACAGATTACCCGCGACACCCAGGAAACGCAGATCACCGTCAAGATCAATCTTGACGGCAGCGGCAAGTCGAAACTCGCCAGCGGCGTGCCTTTTCTCGATCACATGCTCGACCAGATTGCGCGTCACGGGCTGGTTGATCTCGAAGTCAAAGCCAAGGGCGACCTGCATATCGACGCGCACCACACTGTTGAAGACATCGGCATCACGCTCGGTCAGGCTTTTGCCAAAGCCGTTGGCGACAAAAAGGGCGTGCGCCGTTACGGCCACGCTTATGTGCCGCTCGACGAGGCGCTGTCACGCGTGGTGATCGACCTGTCGGGACGTCCCGGTCTGGAAATGACCGGCAAGTTCACACGCGCGCGCGTCGGCGAATTTGACGTTGATCTGGTGCGCGAATTTTTTCAGGGTTTCGTCAATCACGCGGTGGTCACGCTGCACCTCGACAACCTGAAGGGCGCCAACACCCATCATCAGGTGGAGACCCTGTTCAAGGCTTTTGGTCGCGCATTGCGCATGGCCGTCGAGCTGGATCCGCGCGTCAAGGGCATACCGTCGACCAAGGGAACTTTGTAAAACGTGAAAAATGAAACGTGAAACGTAAGGGCCGCTGTGTCACGGCGCGGTTTCCACGCTTCACCCATCACATTTTACGTTTCACACCGGCGTTATGAGCATCGACATCGCAGTCATTGATTACGGCATGGGCAACCTGCGTTCGGTGTCCAAGGCCATTGAGCATGTCGCGCCGGATCGTCGCGTGGTGGTGACCAGCAATCCCGATGATGTGGCGCAGGCCGGACGCGTGGTGTTTCCGGGGCAGGGTGCGATGCCCGACTGCATGCGCGAAATGGAAGCGCGCGGTTTGCGCGCTGCGCTGATTACTGCTGCCCGCGACAAACCCTTTCTCGGCATCTGCATCGGTTTGCAGATGTTGTTTGAACACAGCGAGGAAGGTGATACGCCCGGTCTTGGCCTGCTGCTCGGCGTGGTTCGCCGGTTTCCGGCGGCACGCATGGTTGATGAGCGCGGCGCGAAACTCAAAGTGCCGCACATGGGCTGGAATGAGGTAACGCAGGCTATCGCGCATCCGCTGTGGCAAGGCATCGCCGACGGCAGCCGTTTTTATTTTGTGCACAGTTATTATCCGGAGCCCGCTGATTCGGGACTTGTTGCCGGGTGGAGCGCCTATCCGTTCCGCTTTGCCTGCGCCGCTGCGCGCGGTAACGTGTTTGCTGTGCAGTTTCATCCCGAGAAAAGCCACACGGCGGGGCTGCAACTGCTGGCCAACTTCGTGGCATGGCAGCCGGTGGCGAACCAAATGCCCAAAGGCGGTGCATCTGCTACGGCCTGAAACAAGCTTGTAATCGCCGTCGCTGTAGTATGATCGGGTTACGTGCAATATATTCTCTAACGACGTTTTCTCGAATCCTTTCGACTCTTGTTTGCCCCGGTTTGCCTGTCGCTCCTCCAATCCGACTAAATCCGGTTCCGCAATCCGTCGCATTTTTAATCGCCCATGCTGATTATTCCCGCCATTGATCTGAAAGACGGTCATTGCGTACGCCTGAAACAGGGCGACATGAACGAGGCCACGGTTTTTTCGGAAGACCCCGCTGCCATGGCCAGACAATGGCTGGAACAGGGTGCGCGTCGCCTGCATGTGGTCGATCTCAACGGCGCTGCCGCCGGCAAGCCGAAGAATCAACCGGCCATCCGCGCCATCGTCAAGGCGGTGGGCGCCGAACTGCCGGTGCAACTGGGCGGCGGCATTCGCGATCTTGACACCATCGAAGCCTATATCGACGCCGGCATCAGCTATATCGTCATCGGTACTGCAGCAGTGAAAACGCCCGGCTTTCTGCAGGAGGCTTGCACCGCGTTTCAGGGCCATATCATCGTTGCGCTCGATGCCAGGGACGGCAAGGTGGCTGTTGACGGCTGGTCGAAAATGACCGGACATGATGTCGTCGATCTGGCGAAAAAATTCGAAGACTATGGTGTCGAAGCCGTGATTTATACTGACATCGGCCGCGACGGCATGCTGACCGGCGTCAATATCGAAGCCACGGTTGCGCTGGCGCGGGAACTGAATGTACCGGTGATCGCCAGCGGCGGCATTACCGATCTCAAGGATGTCGAAAAGCTCTGTGCTGTCGAGTCCGAAGGCATCACCGGCGCCATCACCGGTCGCGCGGTGTACCAGGGCACGCTGGATTTCAAGGCGGCGCAGCAACTCGCCGACAAGCTGTCCAAGAAGGAGTGATGGAGCAGGATTGAGGAGTGAGGATTGAGGGGCGCGTGGCAAATCGGCTTTCTCCATCCTCACTTCTCAATCCTCAATCCGTATTCCTGCCGTCATGCTCGCCAAACGCATCATCCCCTGCCTCGACGTCACCGCCGGCCGCGTGGTCAAGGGCGTCAATTTTGTCGAGCTGAAAGATGCCGGTGATCCGGTCGAAATCGCGCGCCGCTACGATGACCAGGGTGCTGACGAGCTGACTTTTCTCGACATCACGGCAAGCAGCGATGACCGTGATCTGATCCTGCACATCATCGAGTCCGTTGCCGCGCAGGTATTCATACCGCTGACGGTCGGCGGCGGTGTGCGTTCGGTGGACGACGTGCGCCGCCTGCTCAATGCCGGGGCCGACAAGGTCAGCATTAACACTTCTGCCGTGCAGAATCCGCAACTGGTGGCGGATGCCAGCGGCCGTTATGGCGCGCAGTGCATCGTCGTTGCTGTCGACGCCAAACGGGTTGCCGGTGACGGGCCGCTGCGCTGGGAGGTCTATACCCACGGTGGTCGCAAGGCCACGGGGCTGGATGCCGTGGCATGGGGCAAAAAAATGCAGGCGCTGGGCGCCGGCGAAATCCTGCTCACCAGCATGGATCGCGACGGCACGCGGATTGGTTTTGATCTCGAACTGACCAGTGCATTTTCGTCGGCGCTGGATATTCCGGTGATTGCCAGCGGCGGCGTCGGCAATCTGGATCATCTCGCTGACGGCGTGACCATCGGTCACGCTGATGCGGTGCTTGCTGCGAGTATTTTTCACTACGGCGAATATACGGTGCGTCAGGCCAAGGAATACATGGCGCAGCGCGGCATTGAAGTCCGCTTGTAGCGCGCAAAAAAAACAATTAAAATCAACAGGTTATAAATGGCGACAGGAGAATAGGGTGTCTGACTGGCTGGAGCGCATACACTGGGGCGCCGATGGACTGATCCCGGTAGTCACACAGGAGACGGGTTCCGGGCGCGTGCTGACGGTGGCGTGGGTGAACCGCGAGGCACTGCAGCAGACCGCAGCAACCGGCGAAGCGCACTACTGGTCGCGGTCGCGCAACAAGCTGTGGCACAAGGGCGAAGAGTCCGGCCATGTGCAGAAGGTGAAGTCGATACGCCTGGATTGCGATGAAGATGTATTGCTGTTCGAGGTGGAGCAGGTCGGCGGCATTGCCTGCCACACCGGGCGGTATAGCTGTTTTTTTCAGGAGCTGCGCAACGGTGCATGGGTGGCAGTCGATCCGGTGTTGAAGGATCCCAGGGCGATTTATGGCAAATAAGACGGCAAATAAGGTGGCAAACAGCGTGTCAAACGAGATGGCAAAAAGCGGGCCAAACATCGACAAAGACATATTGCTGCGGCTGGGTGCAACCATCGCTGCGCGCAAGGGCGGGGACGCGGCGGGATCGTATGTCGCCGGATTGCTGGCCAGGGGCGAGGACGCCATACTGCGCAAGGTGCTGGAAGAGGCGGCGGAGACCCTGCTCGCCTCGAAGGAGGGTGATAAACTGCATGTCATCCGCGAAACCGCCGATCTGTGGTTTCACACGCTGGTGCTGCTGGCCTGGCACGGCGTCGGTCCGGAAGACGTGCTTGCCGAATTGCAGCGGCGTCAGGGTGTTTCCGGCGTGGTTGAAAAAGCCTCGCGCAAGTAGCCCCGCGCAGTGTGGCGCGTAGTTGCTGTCGCGCAATTGAATTCTTACCCCGTGCCGGTGCACGGATCATGAGGAGCATGTTATGGGTTCGTTCAGCATCTGGCATTGGTTGATTGTGTTGCTGGTGGTGGTCCTGATCTTCGGCACCAAAAAACTGCGCAACATCGGCGCCGACCTCGGCGGCGCGGTCAAGGGCTTCAAGGATGGCGTGAAGGCCGGCGATGACAAATCCGCTGAATCCAAGACCGAAATCCCGCCCTCGACCGGCCAGACCATCGACGGCGAGGCACGCAAGGAAACCACGAAATCGTGAAATGTGAGCAGTGAAACGTGAAACGTAGCGGTTGCGTTACCGCCGCCGATTGCGCCGCTTCACATTTCACGTTTCACGACTCACGTTTCGCATCCCATGTTTGACATCGGCTTCTCCGAACTGATGCTCATCGCCGTAGTGGCGCTGATCGTCATCGGGCCGGAAAAACTGCCCAAGGTGGCACGCACGGTCGGATTGCTGTTCGGCCGGATGCAGCGTTACGTCAACGACGTCAAGTCGGACATCAGCCGCGAAATGGCGCTCGACGATCTGCGCAAGCTGCAATCGAGCATGCAGGACACCGCGCGTTCCATCGAGCAATCCGTCAATGAAGAAGTGCAATCGGCTGAAAGCGAAATGAACAAAATCACCGCCGATGCACCGTCCGCCATTGCGGAAACCCCGCCACCCGCAGTATCCAACGCTGCTGCAGTGCCCGACTCCGGCAAACAAACCTAGATTCGCCGTGAGCGAAGACACTTTCATCTCCCATCTGGTCGAGCTGCGCGACCGTTTGCTGCGTGTACTCATCGCGTT